>NZ_JAUBRA010000047.1:0-59011 GCF_036701555.1 Microcoleus sp. Pol10D4 | reverse complement strand
CCGCTTTTATCAACAAGGTATGCGGGCTGCAACCCTTATACAGTCTATCTCGTAGACCTCTTTGTCACCCCCCCAGCAAAAAAACTGCTATTTCAGGCTCTTTACCAGATAACCAATTAAGATGATGACAAACTGCGCCCAAGTCTTGTGGTAATTTCTGCGGCAGCCAGATAAAATATTAGCCAGCACTACCCCAGAACTTATTGTCTTTTGGCCTTAAAGGCTAAGACTATGCCTGCAAACTTTTTTGCTGAGTCTCGCGTCTCTAGAAGCAGCAATGCTATCTTGGGTGTTACCTGTAATTATTTTTGACAGTAAATTTTTTATAAACACGGGTGCTTCGCGCTTTCCAAGTAGAACTTAGCGTTGATAGAATCCAAGCCAAGCGTACCAAAAATCATTTTTGGCAGTTTGCTCACACAACCCACCCACAATTTCACACTAAAAAATTATGGAATCTCTTGCTTACCTCGAACTTGCTCTTGTTTGCGAAGCACCCGCAGAGTCGAAAAATTTTGATGAGCCCAAGTGGCAAAACCTATCGAGTCAGGCTTACGTCCGTTTGCTATCTCTGGCTTTGATGCTGTCGGTTTTGAGTGCAGCCGGTTCGGCTTTTGCTCAAATAGATCCGGGATATCCGAATGTGCGAGCGGTTCAAGACAGGTTGCGGGAACTCGGTTATTTTCCCAGATCTTCGACAGGTCAACTCGGCCCGGTTACTCAACAAGCGCTGGCTAACTTTCAGCGAGACTATCAACTGTCGCTGACTGGTAGGCCCGATCGAGCTACTGTGATAGCACTCAACAGTTTTGCCAGGGACGATCGACCTTTTAATACTATTTATACAAATTATCGGGAGCTGCGTTTTGGAAACGCGGGTGCAGATGTTTCTGCTCTCCAGCGCAGGTTGAAGCAGCTAGGCTACTTCAGTGCCCATCCCACAGGGAGTTTTCGCGAAGTTACTCAAAATGCGGTTAGATACTTCCAGCGAATTAATCGACTGCGGGTAACTGGAATTGCCGATAGGCAAACTTTAGCTTTGCTGTTTGGTTCCACTCGGTCTGTTCCCCCCGTTACGCTTCCAGAGAATATTTCGGGAAATGGCGGTTGCAAGGGGCTGCGGTTCGGAGACAGAGGAGCGACGGTAGACTTGATCCAGCGACAATTAAAAGCTTTGGGCTATTTTGAAGGTGGCGTTGACGGTAAGTTTCGGGAACGCACTCTCTACGCTGTGACTCGTTTTCAGCAAGATTACAATCTGGTTTCTGACGGCTGCGCTGACACTGCTACTTTGACTGCTATTGATGCCCAGATGAGGCAAGCTGAAATTACCTCCTGGACTGAGGAAGATGACCAACAGAGTAATGCCGGAGATTTTCTGGAGTTGGGCGACAGAGGCCGACAAGTAGAATTTGTCCAGCGGCGGCTGCAAGAATTGGGTTATTACAGGAGCCAGATTCACGGTTGGTTCGATCGACCAACTCAGGCAGCTTTGATCCGCTTTCAGAGAGATAGCGGGATGTTCGGGACTGGAAGAGTCGATCGCAGCACTCGATCAGCTTTGCGGCAAGGCAACAGGCAGGCTGCAGCGCCTGTGCCGCAAATTGCCGCTGGTCTGCGACGGGGCGATACTGGGCCTGCTGTCCGACAGCTTCAGTCTACGCTCAGAAGTCTGGGCAAAAACCCCGGCCCGGTGAACGGAGTATTTGGAGCCGAGACCGAGTTTGCCGTGCTGTCGTTTCAGCAGGAACGCAATTTGTCACCGGCGACGGGTATTGCCACTCCGGCGACTTTGGCTGCGATCCAAAACGGATTAGCTGGGCGGGTAGCTGTTTCTGCTGTTCCAATTAGCAGCAGTTCCAACTCTCGATCGAGCATTCAGCAATTACAAAGGCGACTGCAAGACCTCGGCTTTTACACAGGCTCGATCAGCGGAGTTTTGGATACTTCGACGAGAGACGCTCTCGATCAAGCTCAGCGCAGTTACGGGATCAGCAGCGACGATTTGTTGAGCCAAACTTTTTAGCCCCACGCTTGCGGACGCTACATCAAAGAAATCGGGTTTCTTGTTTCCGGCTCATTCCTGAAATGATGTATTTTTCCTAAGAAACCCGGTTTCCGCGTAACTGTGATCGCACTTGGGCTACCAAGTTTTGTTAAAAGTTGTAACAAGTCATACTTGAAATGCGAAAATAGTGTAATGTCACTCGATTGAATCCGGGGCGCTGCTGCCGTTGTGGGCGATCGACCTCGGACAAGACCAATTGCTGGAAACCAAAGACGGCCATCCCATCCGCAAAGCTTCGTGACACACCGTATGAATGGTTAGCTGGCAGTCTAGCAGGTGCAACCCAGACTTTTCAGCTTGCTTCATGCCAATTTTCAAAATCGAATCGTTGTTAAATTCGATCGTTCTGTTGCACTGAACGCAGACTAGGTGGTGGTGGTGATGCGGGTAAGGCTGGTTTATTTCATAGTGTTTGTGACCTTCTGCTAGTTCGAGTTCGCGGAGGAGGCTCATCCTTGCCATTAACTTTAAAGTTCGGTAAATGGTGGACAAGCTAATATTTTCTCCGCGATTTTTTAACAAAGTGTACAAATCCTCCGCACTCAGGTGATTGCCTTTGGGGAGGTTCTGAAACACGTGCAAGATGGTTTCCCGTTGGGGAGTCATCCGCCAGCCTTTGTCATTGAGTTCGGATTTGAATGAAGACGCGGTGTAAAGTGCCATTGTGACCCTCTCAAGAAAGTCTGCCTATTGACAATAATACACAACGATCGAGATATTTTGCAAATATCGCAGCTTATTGAAAAAAGATTGAGAAAAAAATTTGGTTTTTGATATTGTTTGACTTTTAACCAGCTTTATGAATGAAAGCATCCAGGATACAAGCGCCCGGATTCATTCCTTCGGAGACTCAGGACCCAGAAATAAAAAACCTGTATCGGATGAAACTTGCCCCCCGAATTTATGCGTGGGGTCAATGCTTCAATTCTAAAATCTAAAATCTAAAATCTAAAATCTAAAATCGCGCAATCGATTGACTTGCTGCAGAGGACAGAGAAGTGGTTGAGAAGTAAATATTGTTACTTCTGCCGAATGCCTCATGCCTTCTGCACAAGTGCCAAATGCCTTGCTCCCTGATTAATCGCGCTGACTGACCGGCCAAATTTAAGTCAGAGACTCCAGATAGTCGCGGACGCGGTTGCGACGCTTAGGTTGGCGGAGTTTTTGCAAAGCTTTGGCTTCAATTTGACGGACGCGCTCGCGGGACAAGTCGAGGGCGCGACCGATTTCTGCCAGCGAATAGGGGTGTCCGTCACCCAAACCAAAGCGCATCAGAATTACATCTCGCTCGCGGCTGGTCAAATCTGCCAGCAGTTGCTGCAAGTCGCGGTGCAAAGCTTCTCGCATCAGCATTTCTTCTGGGGAGATGCTGTCGGTTTCTAGCAAGTCGCCCAACTCTGTATCTTTTTCGTTGCCCACTTTAGTTTCCAAAGAAACAGAACGGGGTACTCGCAACAAAACTTCTCGGACTTGGGGCGCTGTCATGTCCAACTCGACAGCGATGTCTTCGATCGTAGCTGTCCGACCTTTTTCTTGAGAAATTTTGCGCTGGGCTTTTTTGATTTTGTTAAGTTTTTCGGTGATGTGGACGGGGAGGCGAATGGTGCGGCTTTGAGTGGCGATAGCCCGCGTAATTCCCTGCCGAATCCACCAGTAGGCATAGGTGCTAAACCTATAGCCCCGCGTCGGGTCAAACTTTTCTACAGCTCGCTCCAGTCCCAGAGTACCTTCTTGTATTAAGTCGAGCAATTCTAAACCGCGATTTTGATATTTTTTCGCTACCGAAACCACCAGGCGCAGGTTCGCCTTAATCATGTGGTCTTTAGCTTCGACGCCTTCAGCTTGAATTCTTTCGATCGTCTCGACCGTCATCTCGGCTAACTCGGCCCACTGGCGCTTGCCTTCAGACATAATTCGCTTGAGTTCTGGCACGTCACTGACACCGGCGGTTAATGCCCAGCGTTCCAGGGAAGGTTTATGTCCCAACTGTGCTGCTAACCGATCGCGCACCTCAATTAAATGCACGAAGCGCCCAATTAGCCCTTCTTCCTGGGAGGCGACGGTGTTGCGTAATTCCAGCAATTTGATATAGCGCTGAACTTTTTGAGCTTCCGAGACTTCTTCGTCTCTACCCAAGAGACGAACCCGACCTATTTCTTGGAGGTACAGGCGCACTAAATCTGTAGTGCGACGGCTGGCATTTTTTTGCAATTTGGCTGCTGGGTCTGCATCTTCTGTCTCTGCTGGGTCTTGGTCGAGCAGTTCGTCTCCAGCTTCTTCAGCATCTTCATCCAACACATCACCTTGCAAGGGATTGACTCGCAGTTGTTCGTCGAATTCAGCTTCAGCGTAAAAAGAGGTGGCTGGCATAGTGATTTTCTCAGTTGCTCCGGGTGAAAAGATGCTACGCTTAGCGGTTATTTATAATTAAGATGCCCATTTGGTTAAGACGAAGCATCACCGCTTTGTGTTTCTTTAGTAACTTTTCTGACTTTTCTGCTGTTGTTCGATAGAACTTTTGCTGCCCCACTTGTTTTACCAAGATTCTGGAAAACGCTAAGAACTTTCTGATGTAACAGGTTGAAGGCCCGAAAAGTGTGTTGTACTTCTTTGTTTATGTAGCTAGTATAGATAGTGACTGGCTAGAAACAAGTGACGTTAGTCAGAAGTTAAGTTAATCTTCATCACCAATAACCTGGTTCCCGATCACTTCGGAAAATTAGCCATTTTTTTAATAAAACTTTATATAACTCGGCGCTCTTGATTAAATACGCTGTTGTGAGCGCAGAAGTTTAATCCATTACAGCATATGAGCTTCAGAGTTGCTATAGTCCGCAGTACCGAGTTATTGACTGACGCAAAAACCGGGTTTCTTCCTCAAATTTCTGGATTAAAACCTAGAAGTTTGAGCAAGAAACCCGGTTTCTGGATCTCTTTTGCCTAAGTCGCGACTTTGAGGCGGCGATCGGCTGATATTTTTTTTGCTGTTGGCCATTGGTAACAAGTTAAGCTAAGAAAGCATTTGCCAATCAGCAACTAGGCTCAACATTTACTCGGATTTTGGGCATAAAACTGAGATGTGGGCGATCGAGGAATCATGCCTCCCATGATGTTTATACCTACTCCCTCTCAAATCGTAAATTTTCCACTCCTAAAAAAGCTGTTTTTTTGAGTAGTATTACTGATTGACAAATGCAATTAAGTCTTAACTTGTCACCAATGGCTGTTGGCTACTGCTTCCCGCTTAACATCACGCCCCGAACACCAGCATCTGAAACCGGGTTTTTGGCCCTGGGTCTGCATATCAAGCGCAAGTTTTTCCTCGCTGTTACCCGGTTGATCGGGTTTTAGTGAGAATGGTGCGATCCTCTTCGAGGGCTTCGCTAACGGGCGCGAGTCAACTCAAATTAAAATTGCTAGCGTGGGTAAAGTTTCATCAGTTCTCTTACCTGTTCGGCGTGATAGGAACTGCGAGTTAAGGGAGAAGCGACAACCTGCAAGAATCCCAAAGATTCGCCAAACTTTCTCCAAGCATCAAACTGTTCTGGAGGCACAAAGTTTTCTACGTTCAAGTGCTTTTGAGTCGGTTGCAGGTACTGTCCAACTGTTAAAATATCGCAGCCGACAGCCCGCAAGTCTTGCATTGCCTCCCGAATTTCGGCGTCTGTTTCTCCGAGTCCCACCATGATGCCGGATTTGGTGTAAACCCCAGGTGCGAGTTCGCGGCTTCGCTGCAATAGTTCCAAGGTGCGATCGTATTTTCCTTGCGGTCGCACCTTCCGGTAAAGTCGCTTTACGGTTTCGGTATTGTGGTTGAGTACCTCTGGTCGGGCTGCGAGAATGATTTCTAAAGCTTGCCAGTTGCCGCACAAGTCGGGAATCAAAACTTCTATAGTTGTATCGGGCATCGTCGATCGCACTGCTTGAATGCACTCGACAAATTGAGACGCCCCCCCATCCGGCAAATCGTCCCGGTTGACAGAGGTAATCACGACGTGGTTGAGTTTGAGCCGCTGAACCGCTTGCGCCAATCTTTGGGGTTCTGTGGGATCTAAAGATTGAGGCTTTTTCTCAAAATCGATGTCGCAGTAAGGACAGGCGCGGGTACAAGCCGGCCCCATAATCAAAAATGTCGCAGTACCTGCGTTGAAGCATTCGCCGATGTTCGGACACGACGCCTCCTCGCAAACCGTATTTAGGGATAAATCCCGCAAAATTTCTTTGACGTTGCCGACGCGCTCCCACTGGGGGGCTTTAACTCGCAACCACTGGGGCTTAACTGTCACGTCTGTCTCCGCCTGAGTAGTATTTTACAAATAATTATAAAATAATTATATACGAGCTTGCTCAATTTTGACTTGAGTATGATAGGGTAAAAATATAGTGACTAATTTCGGGATGTAGCGCAGCTTGGTAGCGCACCTCGTTCGGGACGAGGGGGTCGCAGGTTCAAATCCTGTCATCCCGATTTACTTTGACTCTTTACAGGTAACGGGTTTCAGATTTATTACCGCGTTGCTGAATCAGTTTATGATGGGCTGAGGAATGGGCACCTCTGGGAACTTGAGGTAGTGAAGTAACAATCGAATTGAATGCGCCAACATTTCTACTGATTTGGAATAACACAATGTCTTCCGATGTAATCGAGCCAGATAATGGCGTAAGCGAGTGTTTTCCCCCTTGCACTCGGGTCATGTAAGTTTTACTCACAATCTGGTCGCCTTCAGGGATAAAACCCGGATAAACAGACCACCCATCGGTGACATAGAAGTAGCACTGCCAGGTTGCCACAACTGTCCACAAAGGCTTGAAGATCTCAGCACGCACGATCGCCTAAAACTCAGCCTAAGATCCCTGGCTTAAAGTGGTCAAACGCCGTCCACAGCCAGATTTTGTTTTTTTTGACTTCACAAAAGTTTCCAGTTCATAGAGTTCACCGACTTCAAGAGCATAGGCATCAGGAAGTAATTCACCCACTTGCTTGACCCAAGTAATCACGGTCGTATGATGAACCCCTTTGACCCGTTCAATCCCTCGAAACCCTAAGCCATTGACGTACATTCTGAGGCACTCACGCTTAAACTCATCCGAGTATCCTGCAGGCGGAGAATAGGTATCAAAGAAATGCCGTCTGCACTCCTTGCAGAGGTGATGAGTGTTTACCTTTCTGTTTCTCATTTTTACTGATATTAGTCGAGCCACATTCTGAACACTGCATCGTTTCTCCCCTGATTTCATAGCTCCATTATGCAACGCCACTACCGCACTAAAATTATTAAAGCCTTTCACAACAGCAGGCAAATTCACCGCATACTGTTTGATTTTTACCGACAAGTGGAGGATAATGTTAATTGGTTGCAGCAGCGAATAGATGAACTAGACAGCACTTTGACTACCGACAATTTACAGGAATTTAAGGACGAGTTGAAAAAGCTACTGAAAACAGCATTGACTTACACTCAAAGGCTGACAAAATTAGAAGATTACAGTAATACAATTGCGATAAATCTTAACAATTATGTTAAGAACTTATATCAAATCTATGCTAAAGTTGAAAGCGATGAGGAAGAACTATCTATATTAAATCACTTCAGTAGAAAAACTGCTCCATATATGCGATCGCAAATAGCAGGCGACTTAGGATATTTCCGACACGGCACAGGCTTAATCGAACAAGCGATCGCCTCATCCGAGGGAGAGTAGAAATAGAACAAGCCCGGAGCGATCGCGCCAATCAAATAGAACTCCGCAAGAGCGAATTAGCAGAGAAAAACCGAGACGATCGCCTAGAAAGCACAATACAGGCGATCGGTGTCGGTTTAGCAGCCGGAGGAATTGCAGCATCAAGCGGCACAGACAAACTCTTCGAGACGCTGCGACAAAACCACGTCCCCGCACCCTTAATCCTGTGGTATCCGTTTGTATTTTCCTTTGTTTTGAGTTGTGCGATCGCCCTTGGATCTGCTGCGATCGTCTTGTGGCGCACTCGGCCAAAGAATTAGCCATTAACCATTAGTTCGCGTAGGCAGACTTCGTTTGTTTTCCCGTAAACTCAGCGATTTCAATCGCCCATTCCTACAAAAAAAACCGACACCAACAACTTATTTAAAGTTATCAGTGTCGGGCACAAATTCAACAAATTACCAGCAAAAGTTTAGGACTTTTTGCCGAAAACTTGTTCTTTCAATGCTTGAATTTCTTGAGCTAATTGTTGCCGGTTGGACGATCGCAGCAAATAGCGGTAGATAAACCACCCCGCGTATCCGATACCAATTAGCTCGAATGTGGGTGCTAGCAGGGGGATGTCGTTGAGTTCGTCTATTACGCCCAAGAGCACTTTCAAAGAGACAATCGAGGCTAAAATTACACCGACAACAGTCAGGGGACTTTTGTACTGTTCGTAAAAGCTGCCGATGTAAGCGGGAAACTCAGACAAAATTGCGATAATTTGTTCTTTGATCTGCTGGGTCTGACTTGGCGGTTCGTCGGTAATTATGACTTTTGTGGTATTGCTGGAACTGTCTGCTTCATTTCCGGCAGGAATTTCGGTGATGATAACGGTTGTTTCTGGTTCGTTTGATGAAGTCATTTCTCCACTCGCAATAGTTTTTTGCTGGTTGGCGGCAGGTATTTCAACTGCTGCTGCGGCTGTTTCAAGAGCCGGTATTTCGACTGCTGCAACCTCCCCGTCGGTTGGTTCAAGAGCCGACACTTCGCCTGTTTCTGAAGTCGGTATTTCGACTGCTGTAACTTCCACTGCTTGTTCGACAGTCGGCGTTTCGACTGTTTCGATCGCAAGTTTTTCCACTTCTGAAACCTCTGCTGCTGATGGTTCAACAACCGGGGTTTCGACTGTTTCAATAGTCGGTGTTTCGACTTTTGAAACCTCCACTGCTGACTGTTCTGTAGCAGAACTTTCGGCGACTGTTTCTGCGTGTGGTTGTTCTGGGGTAGGAGTTTCGTCCGCGACACCAACACCAGGCAAATTCAAGTTGCTAATGGCATCAAGCAAACGGGTTTTAGCCGTTCCTCGCTGGTGAAGGATTACCCAAGATTCTATCAGGTCGGGGCCGTGCATTGCACCTGTCAGAGCGGCTCTGAGCGATCGCATAATTAGCCCTTTGTTAAGATTTTTCTCTTTACTGAGCTTTTTAGTGATTTTCTGAGCTTCCGCTGATGTCAGGGACGAATGACTTTCCATCGCTTCTACAACTGCTTGTAAAGCCTGTGCAGCCCCTGTTTGCTGCAACTGTGCGAGTGCTTCTTCTTCGTATTCCACGGTGGTGGAGAAGAAAACCTTACACATATCCACAGCATCGGTTAAGCGAACGAGACTCGGGCCGATTAAAGCAGCTATTTGTTCGAGCCAGGGGCGGTCTGCCTCCAAGTCAAACTCATAACCGCCTTTCTGCCACCAATAAGGTATCAGCAAATCTGTCAATTGCGGCACTGGCATTTTGTGCAGATATTGACTGTTCAGCCAATTGAGTTTATCCCAATCAAATTTTGCACCGGCTTTGTTGACTCGATAAAATGTAAATAATTCTGCTGCTTCCGACAGTGTAAATATTTCCTGCGTTGAATCCGGCGGAGTCCAACCGAGCAAAGTCATGTAATTAACTAAAGCTTCGGGCAGGTAGCCCATATCTTTGAAGTCAGAAATCGAGGTTACGCCGTCGCGTTTAGAAAGCTTTTGTCCTTGGGAGTTTAAAATCAGTGGCGTGTGGGCAAATTCTGGGATTGTCGCGCCCAAAGCTTCGTAGAGCAATATTTGTTTCGGAGTATTGCCGATGTGATCTTCGCCGCGGATGACGTGGGTGATGCCCATGTCTATGTCATCGACAACTACGGCGAGGTTGTAGAGGGGTTGGCCGATGACGCCGCCGCTGGATGCCCGGGCAATCACCATATCGCCGCCGAGGTCGCTACCTTTCCAGGTTACGGTGTCGCGCACCATGTCGTTCCAAGAAATCGTGCGATCGTCGTCGATGATAAACCGAATCACAGCTTGTCGCCCTTCGCCTTCAAAAGCTGCGCGCTCTTTGCTTGTCAAGTTGCGGTGCCGGTTGTCGTAGCGGGGGGCTTGTTTGTTGGCTTTTTGTGCTTCCCGCATTTCGTCGAGTTCTTCCGACGTGGTGTAGCAGCGGTAGGCGAGTCCATTGTCGAGAAGGGTTTGGACTGCTTGGCGGTATATTTCCAGACGTTGGGACTGAAAACTCGGGCCTTCGTCCCACTCCATACCCAGCCAGGTGAGTCCTTCGAGGATGTTATCGGTGTATTCGCTTTTAGAACGTTCTACGTCTGTGTCTTCTACCCGCAGGATGAATTTTCCCCCTTGGTTGCGGGCAAACAGCCAGTTAAATACGGCGGTTCTGGCGGTACCGATGTGTAGGTTTCCGGTGGGACTGGGGGCTAGACGGACTCTGACATTCATGTAGATTTTTGCTTTTAGATTGGGCGATTTGCTGGTTGGGGAAAGAGCTGATGTTTAAGACTTTAAATTTTATTATATTTTGTTGCCGAATTAACAGTTGTGCTTGGCAGGTGCTTTGCCTCGAATTGTTTGATCATAGGCGATCGTCTTCGAGGGCTTTCCTTCGGATCGCGGAGCTAACGAGCGATCGGGCGAAAGTCTCCGGCAAGGCAAGAAAGGGCATCTTGATGATAATAGCTTGCGGGTGGCCAAGACTGGATTGACCTTTGGGACTATTTTTCACACCACAAATAACTGCTTTAGGAGTACCGAAGCCGCACCTGATAACTATGGATGCTTGTAAAATGTTTGTGTGCGATCGATGACATTAAAATATATTTCCCTATGTCTGCTGCTAAAACTGAGTTTTCCGAATCTGTTGCGCCTTCACCCGAGTCTGTTGCGCCTGCTTGGCAGATTGAGTTACTGTACGACGGTGAATGTCCTCTGTGCGTGCGGGAGGTTAATTTCTTAAAAAAACGCGACGCGGGGCGAGGTTTAGTGTCGTTTGTGGATATTGCGGAGGATGGCTACAACCCGGATGCCCACGGCGGAATCGACTACGAAACGGCGATGGGGCGGATTCACGCGGTGTTACCCGACGGTACGGCAATTAAAAATGTGGAGGTTTTTCGCCGCACCTACGAGATTCTAGGTATGGGATGGATTTATGCAGTTACTAAGTTACCAGTGCTCGGGGCGATCGCCAATTGGCTGTACGGAATTTGGGCAGACTGGCGGCTGAAGCTGACGGGAAGGCCGGATTTAGCAACTATTATGAGCGATCGAACTCAGCGGATCGAGTGCGAAAGTCAGGGCCGCTGCCAACCCAACTCGAAATGAGTCATATTTAATAAGTTCGATCGCCCTATCAGAAGATGTCCGCAGAAACAGACTGCAACTAACATTAAAGATGGACTGCTATTAAAGGTCAAAAAAAATGCAAGATGCAGGCTATACAGTCTTCATGGGCTTCGGTGGTCTCTGGATACTTATGGGAATTGCCGCTGTGATTTTCCTGTTCAAATCGGACGGTCAAAAACTTAGGTTTGGCAAATGGGGATTGCTAGTTGCTATTCCGATTCTCGTCCCCATCGTCCTGGTTTTGACATATCAGATCGCCCGACCCTTTCTTTCCTCGCACCTTTGAGCGCTGCTGGGAGTCGATCGTCGGTGGGAGAAAGGAATTAGTTAAATTAAGTTAAATATTATTGCTCATTTTCGGGCGATCGCAACTGCTCGTTCGCCCATTGACGCAAAGACCGAATTATGGCATTGTCATCTTGAGTTTCTGCCATCTGCAAGAATTGATTGAGCATTGCTACAGAAAGGATGGGAAATGTCGGACTGCGATCGCAGGTAATATATTCCCGATTTTGCAATTGATAAATTTGTACAGTTTGTCCCCGATACCGCCAAACTTCAGGGATTTCTAGCTGTGTGTAAACTACAAATCGATTAGAAGAAGGACTGGTAATATCAACTTCAATTACCAAGTCTGGGGGAGGAGCAGTTGAGATGTCAAGCCTTCTCCCTAGAATGCGATCAACATTTTGGATATAAAAACAGGAATCCGGTTCTGCACCTTGTTCTAAATCTTCACGGTTGAGAGTCGTTGAACCAAATCCCTTAATCTTCAAGTCCAACTCTTCAGTCAAAGCTGTAACAATCCGTTTGAGCAAACAGTTAATAGTTTCATGCAAGTCGGATGGCATGAGAATTTCTAAGACTCCTTGAGAGTATGAAAATCGCGAGGCTCTCTTGTCTCCTGCTTCTGCTAATAAGCTTTCGTAAGTCTGCCAACTGATATTAGATAATACTACCCGTTGTGTAGTTTTTTCCGGTGAGAGGTTAATGAGCGTAACAGTCATATTTCGCTCCTCCTTACTCAATTAATAAAATACTAAAAGCTTAAACTTTGTATTTTAAACTTTCGATTTACGAGAGAACGGGACAGACGGGGCTCGAACCCGCAACTTCCGCCGTGACAGGGCGACACTTCCCGATCAAGTGTCCCTCTGCACTTAGTTGTCCCTGTTAATTTCTCACGCATGAGATCATGATATCTCAATCATCCAGAAAAAATGTGGGGCGATTCCTACTGGCAGTTCCAAGAACAGCGGCGTAGGGGTTGTCGGAAGGACTATGCCACATAGGCCACTCTTTTGCCCTCCAGAGCACTTCATCCTCAAACAACTCTGGGCGGCGCTCATAATACCAAGCCCACGCATCGGGCCACCACTTCCAAGCTTGCCAAAATCCATAGGGAATAATGGATCTGGTTACATAGTAGCCGTTTGTTTCCGTGTGAACTCGATTGTCTACTCGCTCCCACTGAAGCTTGCAAGGAGAAGCATACCCATGCTCGCAGTAAAATTGCAATTCCTCTACAGGAACTTCAACGTCGTAACCGCAAATGAAAGGTAACTGGACGGCTTCAACAAAACCCTTTGCTTCCCATGTTTCCCCCCAACCCAAAACTTTACAGTATCGTTCCTCATCCCATCGCTGATAATAAAGTGCTAGTGGCAAAGATTCAGCTTCAAATTGCTCAACGTCGTACCAACCCAGTACAGTGTCTCCAGACTTGTTGCTACTGGACTCTAGCCAGTAACTACCTAAAACGCAAGTAAATCTTCGATGAATCCAATTAGCCCACTTAGGTATGTCAAGTGAAGTAAGTATCGCGTTTATAGTTTCCTTGATATTACCTTTCTCCTCTTTCTCCCATTGATTCAATATCTTTGTAATTTGGGCTTTACCTACACTCTCGTTATATTCTTGAGCAAGTATTTTGTTTATAGCTACTTGGAACTTGTCTGGGCTGTTTAACGCTTTTTTCACGATCGTACAATGAAGCGAGAAGCGACCTCGCAATGCTACGCTATCAATTTAAATCTTCATTCCCTAAATTATCCACTTCGTCATCATCCGGGTCATCTTCGTCGTAGCCCCAACAATGCTCGCAATGTAAACACTTGTAAAACCCAAAATCCTCATCATACCTAATTTCTTGTGAATCACATTGCGGACAAAATTCATCCAGCACTTTTTGAGCTTGTGTTTTCATTTTTAACCTCATTTTTGACGCGCAATTGCCACCATCATCCCCGCACCCGCTCCACCACACCCTACAGCCAAGACTGCCAAATCTGGCTTAAGAATTTTCCCCGCAGCGCAACCCACAAATAAAGCCACAATAACGGCAATAGGTAAATGTTTGGTTTGCCGTTCAAGGCGGGAAACGCGATCGGTAATTGAAAGTAAAGATACTTCAATTTCATCATGCTGCCAAGCCAACTGCTGTTTGAGCACGGCTTGTTTGGCGGCGCCGTACAAGGGCTTTCCGTTCTTGCTTAAAACTTCCACAATTGCCTCCTAGTTTAACTTTTTTAATTCTTCGTACCAGAATTTTGCCTGATTGAATTTAGCTCCGCCTGTGCCTGTATTAAAAATATCTCGGCTCACGGCGGTTACGCTTTTTCCTAGTAATTGAATGCCCCGCCAAACTGCCATATCTGGATTTACGGGTATCAACCTAATCACTTCGTCTGAAGCGCTTCCCACTTCGCTCAAAAGCCTCAAAATGTTCGATAATGCGGTCGATCGTACATCCTCTGGAAGTATTGAAGTATTACTACTGAAATCGCCGGATTCCTTGCAACGTGGTACTTCTCGCACTTCCGGCTCCACTTCGGATCGTACTTCCGGCACTTCATCCCAAGGCGTAGTATCTGAAGTGTTTTCTACTTCCACTTCGTACACATCATTGAGCCACTTCCTCGCTAATTCGAGAAATTCTCCTCGGTTGTTTGGTCTGGCGAATTGCTGTTCTTGTTTCGCAGCACAATCAAGTGCTTGTACACTTTCTTCGCCACTATTGAACAGGTTGTAAACCCACTCTGGACGAATCCACTCCGCAGCAATAGATACTTTTTGAGCATCGATAAACTCGCCATCAGCATTTTTAATTCCAGATAAAGTCCCCTTGAACAAAGGCTTGTTTTCAGAATCAGAGTAAAGCTCAAGCTGAATGATTCCCCGGTCACGAGATTTACTGAACCCTTCACTGCCACCGAGAGAGGCTAGAGTGTTGGCGTGACCAATAAGGATGGGGCATTCGTTAGCTTTTCTAGGATCGGCTATAACTTTCTGGATTAATTTCTTGGCCGGCTCTTTAGTCCCTTCCTCAAAGGCATACCCCGTAACCTCATCCCAAATTGATGTATAAGGCTTATCTTTCAAAGTCCGAGTCGCAAATCGAGCATACATCGCTTCTAGCTGTTCTCCAACGGCTTTATAATTGTGATGTGCACCATATCCGGGGACGCCTAACTTGAGCAAGTATTTCCAACACGCACCTTCATTTTGATGGAAGTGAGGGTCGGCGATTGAGAAGATTTGATGTCCCCTCAAATAATACCGGCAGAGGCTCAGAAACCCTACAAAATGACCTTTAAAACTGCCCATGTCGCCATAAACAAGTAGTGGCTTCTGCATTAATTGACCGATCCAGCTGCCCTCGTGTCCTTCAATTAACTTAATCAATTTTGCTTTTTTCGCAGCAAACGATTCGCCTTCATCTATAACTTTGGGTTCTTCGACATCTCCCGCCTCAGTCTCTTCAGTTTCGTCGTCATCAGGAGAAGGTTGATTGACATCGGGAGAACGTTGTTGACTAAGCGAGCATCTATCGAGCCGTCCTTTGCCATCTTGAACAGCAATATAGGCATCGCGAACATCGTCAACATAGTCAGCAATCGCGACTTGGATGCGGGCTGCTTCTTTTTGCTTAGCTTCAATCACCAATACTTCCCTCTGAGATTCGGCGATCGCCAATTTGTCTTTAAAAGCTTGCTCTCTCTCAAACTCCGCATCTTCCTCGATTTTTGCCTTTTCTGTGGCAATTTCCTGTTCGCGCTTCTCATCAGCCTTCGCAACACAATACCCGGCTGTAAAGACTCCGCCCCCGATACCAGCGGCCACAGTTCGTAGTAAAGCAAAGTGTTTAGTTGGAATTGGGGCGATCGACAGCAGCAGAAAAACCATGCCACCGACGATCGCGAATGACTTAGCCATTTTCCCCTCCGATCGCCCCAATAACTGCAATCGAAACTCCAACTATCGCAACAATCGCTATCGCGCCAATCCCAAACTGAACCGCTGACAGTTTCCCCAGTAATTCCCAGTTGTTTGTCAGCATCCCGCCCAAAACCCCCACGGCTGACCACCGCCGCAAAATCTCAGTTTTACCGGGAAAACACAGCCCGATCGCAATAACAACGCCCGATATCGTACACAACCAGAAATATTGCGGGATGAGATAGGTGAAATTGCTGAGAAACAATCCCGCGCAAAACCAGCCAGTAAGGAAACAGAAATCACTTTTCACTGTTTACCTCCAATTCCGAAGAATCGGCCAACCTTTCCCAGACCGCGCCCAAAATTAGAAACAGCATTGTTTACAGTTCGCGCCACATTTCTATTTACGGTATCCGTAGCACGTGTGGCGCGCTGCCCCCAAGTCCAAGTAGAGCTCGTCCCTCCAAAAGATGGTTGCTGTTTACCGACACCCGCAAACTTTGGATGAGCTAACCCGTGCGCTCCGCCTTTTAATGCGGCCGTTGCCCAGGCTAATTCCTGAGATTTAGAGGCTTTCCATTCTTCAATCGCCGCTTGAAACTGTGGATTACCTTCTAAAGCGGCAATCTCTTGGTCAATTTTCGCTTTGTAGGCATCGATTGAATGTTGAATTTGAGCGTCTATACCGCGATTAAATTCGGTAGTTTCAGCAGTCCCCCGTTCCTTTTCTTTTTCTAATAAGTATCCCTGTTGCTTTACCGCCTCGGTATGATCATTTTCAGCGATCAAGGCTTTGATTTCGGCTTCCTTCATTTTGGAAGCACCTTTAAAGCCTTTCTCGTTAAGCCAGCCTTGAAATTGCCGAAATTTTACCTGCCCATTAATTACTAATTCAAATTTGCTCTTGATTTCGTCATAGTTGTCAATGAACCATTTTGCTTTCACCGAGCGATCGTGCAGGTCTGCCCATTGCTCGATCGTGTAGGTGGTTATGTCATCGTTGATATTGTATTTTTCCTGCATCAACGATCCGCCAGACTCAATCAACGAGCCACCAACGAAAAAGTCTAAAACCTGGGCGTTTTCCATCACATATCCCCTCTCAAACTTTTAACTTGACCAATTACTTCAATCCCCCGTGCATCTGTGACGCCTTCCGCTCTCAAGTCGGCAGCCGCTGCGCGGATAGCTTGCTGAGAGTTTTTGGCGGTCACCATTAGGATTTTTGGGCTGTTGTAGCAGCGTAAAATCTTGACTTTGTAGTAAGCCATAATTACGATTCCTGAAGTTTCTTAATACCGGCCGCCACTTCTTCAGTGAATCCGAGTTGCAACTCGGCCGCAGCTTGCCTTCCCCATGCCCGCCCCGCTTCTCGGTAATTGCTTAACAACCCCGATTTTAAGGAAGAAATGTGGGACAAATTAGCATCGGCAGCGGTAGCAGCGGTAGCAGCAATTTGGTCATGTGGGGCGACGAATACGATCGCCGCTGATGTCAAAGTAGAAGGTTCAGACACTTTGTCTACTAACTTGCGGAGTTCTGCAAATTTTTGAGCATTTAGCAATTTGATGGCGTCCACAGCGATTTGAGAGTATTCAGTGGCACGAGCCCCCCCACGTCGCAGAATCTTGATATCTAGGGAGTAAATGCTTGTTAGTTTGGCGATCGCCTTCTGTAATGCTGCCTTGTTGTTCAAATCTAGAAGGCGTTGAATTTGTGATGCTGAGTACCAAGCAATCGATTCTGGTTCACTACAATCGATTTGCTCGGAGTCAACATCAATCACATACTCGGTTTCAGGTTCCATCTAGTCCTCTTGTTAAGTGAATCGATTCTGAATCGATTTGAATCGATAACCCAAGATTAGAAGGGATTCAATACCAAGGGTACTAGCCACAGACCAACAATTAGTCACTGACCAAAATCGATTTAAATCGATTCAAATTCACACAAAAAAGCCCCCTCCACAAGGGAGAGGGCTGCAACTATTTAACAGGGTGTAACCGTGAGTATATCTCACCGAATAGTCTTTTTATGTAAATCTTAGGCTCCCGGTATTTCGGATCGGTGGGTTCCTTTAAATAGTTATAAATGCTGTGCACGGGGATTCCAGTTTCCCTTGACATTTTGTAGACAGACCACTTGGTTAACTCTCTAAAAGTTCTTGGATCTATTTGCGGATTTTTTGCTACGGTAAACATATCATCCTTCCTTGTTAAGGTGATCGGCTCCTGGTTGTTGTCGCAACCGAGGAGCATTTTATTTTCTATTTTGTGAAAGCAAGAGCGGCATATCCTTCAACGATCGCCACCTGGAGCACTGCCAACAGCTTAAGCCCTTCATTCCTCTGAATTTTGGCGGGGGTATAGATGCTCATCGGCAGATTGGGATAGGTGCCGAATATCAACGCTAAGCCCTCGTTAAATTCGCAATCAACCCGCAAACAAAAGGCGATCGCCTCTATAAACAAAAGGCGCTCTTTCTGGCTGGCGCGCTCAAACTCCGCACCATAGACATCAGCCAAAACCGTAGAGACAGAATTCGGGACAGTCACGACCATAATAAAAACCTCTAAAAAATAGCGATCGCCCTTGCGAACAAACACGATCGCACAACTAAATGAATGGGGAGAAACACCCGTCTGCCCGGATTGCCGCGCCACTAAGGCAGGTGCCGCCATGAATTTAGAAGGGAATGGGGTCATAAACCTCAGAATCAGAATTCGTAAAATCTTTTTCTGAGTCTGGAGACTTTGGGCTTGTCGTTTCTTCCACCTCACGCCTCACTTCGTTGTGGAAGCGAACTGCCAAAATAGTTGTTAGCTTGACGGCTGCTTCGGCGAGCCTAGGATATTCATCGAGGTCGTATTTGCCCGATGCAATCATTGCGGATAACAACTGCGTCGCCACAACTTCACCGTGAGGTTGATGGCAATCAGGTTCACGAAAATAGTCGCGGATTGTCAGTAACTGTTCCGGCGTGAGCCCTTCCATTTCGATTGAAACTCCCAATTTTTACTATTAACGTCGTACCGATACCCGTGATACTTGAGTTCGGCGAATAACTGGTAAACCCGAATCTGATACTTGGTAGGGTAAATCTCTAGGCTCGTAGAATTTTGACTTTGGTATTTGAAGTCAGACGCCGCCCGATCGTGACAATATTGACTGGCAGTGGGAGATTTTTCGGATCGTCTTCATCCATGCAGGACTGGGAGCGATAATCGGCCGAGTAAATCAGACGCAGATATCGTTTAGCACCGAGTTTCCGGCATTGTAAGTCGGGGTACTCATCATCGCTCTCGAAAAAATCCGGGCATCGAGGAGGGAAATCTGCCATATTTCACCTCATAAGCGACCATTTACGATCGCCCGTACTCCAGCGGTATCCCAATATTCTGAGATTGTTGTAGAGCACTAATTTATCCAAGCCCCTGCATCCAGGGAGGAGTGCCAGAGCCTGTTCATACTTCTTCAGTTTGATTGCCATACGGTATACTGAATAACAACTGGTGAAGGAAGGGTGATCGCAGGATCTACTTTGCGATCACCCGGTGTGCTTGGTTAGAGCGTGATCTTGCCGGCGTCACCCGGCAAGCTTGGAGGCTGAAGCGTTGCCTCAAAATCTAAAATCTAAAATCTGAATTCCAAAACAAAAGTGTCCGAAATTTCGGACACTTTTTGCATGGATGGGATTATTTTCGCTCTGGCCAAGTGGAAAATCAGCCAGGGATTCATCCAACTGTCATCACCTAGTAAAGACCTATTTCTACTTCAAAACCTTGATCATTTACCCAAGGACTAAATTCATCGTCCCCCAAACCAAGACAAATGCAAGCTTCGGTAACAGCTTCACCGATCGAATCTACATCCCAAATAACATAAGACTTGTAGACGAGCTTCGATCCGACTTCATTCTCAATCATTTCTTTCACAACTTGTGAAATGTTTTGAGCATCGCTATTAGTTCCGTATTCACCAGCATCAAGCAATTTCGCATGAGTTGCAACTCTTTCATTAGCCTGGTTTTCGAGTATTTGCCCTTGACTTTTATCTCTAGCTAAAGCAATGTCATCCCTGTCCCCAAAGCCATCAACACTCGCTACTCTAAAGTTCGTCATCTCTATTGCCCCTTGCTTATTTGATTTCAACTATGGCACAATCAAATAGAATATGCAATAGGCAAAATCAAAATAAATGACAAAACCCTCAAAACTCTTAACCAGCAAAGAATCCAAGACGCCCAGAGGACGGAAAGGGGGTCGAACACCGCTCCCAGAAGCCGAAAAAAGGGAACTCGCACAATTTTATCTACCTCGGTGGCTGCTGGCTGCTTTTAAAGAGTTGATACCGGTAGCGGCCGATCGCTCCAATCTGGTCACTAAATGGGTGCGAGCTTACGCAATTAGCAATGGGGAGAGCGATCGCCTATTGGCACAATCTCCAATTGCAAGCGAAGTGCTCGAATATCTTGAGGCAACGAGCGCACCTCAAGAGTTGATAGACAAATTAGAGTCTTTGATAGTGACCAGGGCTTCTGATGAGGAAAGGATTGACAAAGGGGTCACTAAGGCTGGCAACTCCTGGATTGTATAAGAAACCAAAAGTGTCCGAAATTTCGGACACTTTTTAGGCTCCACTGGGATTATTTTCGCTCTGGCCAAGTGGAAAATCAGACCAAAGAAACACACTTAATGCACCGCTTGCTTGTTCCATTGCTCTTTTGCCACTCGATCGCACGTAACTAACTCAGGGGTTGAATTCCGAGGCTTCCATACCCAAGTCACAGGAAAAGTGCAAACAAGAGCATCTAGCAATTCCCACAGATCAAGATTGGCTCTGCGTTTCCAACCTTTCGTCATAGTGTGACAAAGGTATGTGGAATCGGAAACAATTTCAACCTCACAGAGTGAGTGCAATGCTTTCAAGCCTTCAATGGCTGCGGCCAGTTCCATGCGGTTGTTAGTCGTTTGAGCGACACCACCGCTAACAATCTTGGTGTTGGGTCTTCCTGGAACGGTCAGGACAGCAGCCCAACCACCAGGGCCCGGATTTCCCGAGCAAGAGCCATCGCAGAAAATACGAACTAAAGCCATACTCTTTGCCAGAAGGTAGGAGAAAGTGTCCGAAATTTCGGACACTTTTGCAAAAACTTCGGTGGTTGCCCGGTTTCGCCGACGGCTAAAATCGCTTAAAGTCTAGGAAAACCAGGTTTAACATATGAACTTCAAACGGCGAATCGACTGGCGCAAGTGGCTGGGAGTGGCGGGATGTGTGGCACTGGGCTACTTTATGGGCAGGCCTGACCAGTTAGAGCGGCTGGCACGGAATTTCAACAACCAGATGGCTACCCAACGGTTCATAATTCCTGCGACCGTAACGACTATCCATCAACCGGTGTTGATCCAGAGGCAGCCAATCATAGTGGCGGCGCCGCAACCCATCCCCCAGATTCAGACTCAAGGTTGGAGCCAGCTTTCAGACCCACAAGCGCGGTTTTCTGTTCTGGTGCCGGGTGCCGTCGAGAAAAAAGGAAACTCCCAAGAGCAGACTTTCTCCGTGACAACAGCGAATGAGTTTTACAACATCAGACGCCAATTGAGTTTTCAGAATTCCGAACTCATTAGCGATAAAGGGAAACAGATATTCCTAGAAAATGTTGCCGACAGTCTTAACCTTCAAGAGTTTAGAGTTGTCGGCAAGCGAAGTTTTGGGCTAAATGGGGATCCAGGAGTGGAGATCCACTTACAGCATAGAGATGCCAATGTACCACCCACGGTAATGAGGCAAATCATTGTTGGTGATCGCTTTTACTCACTTTGGGTGACAACTCCCTACCCCCAGAATGCTCAAACGTTTTTGAGTTCGTTCCGCCCGCACTAGACAATACTAGGCAACAGCACTAGACAATACTAGACAGCAGCACTAGACAACAGCACTAGACAATACTAGGTGTAATATCAGCCTCTCCGATCGCGCCGATCAGGGAGGCTGAACTATTTAATTTTCAAGGTTCTGTTCAGCAGGCAAAAACTTTTCAGGTGCCTTAACAAACTCATGGAGCTTTTCAGGTGGAACCCCACATATCTGACACAAGGCAAGCCACTGCATTCCACTAAGTGCCAGTTTTTCCCAGCCTTCCCTCCCCTCTCTAGCTCTTCTCCGAAGCGTACTAGCTGACACTTCTTGCCCAGAAATATGGGAAATAGCGCCCGCCAGCCGTTCATGAGAAAAACCTGTTTTTTGAAGAAAGGTTGTCAAAGGGAAATCTCCTACTGTCGGTTGACTTTTTATCTCGTTAGACATACCATAGCAATATCTCGTCAAATTGACAAGCAAATTGACTGCCAATTTGACTAGACCCAGAAACAACAAAAACAGCAGGCCGGTGATTAGCGTCCACGGCCTGCTGACTCAAATATAAGTTTCAAACCCACGAGATCGATCGGACTGAGCGATATAAGTCCTGCGGGCATTCGTTCGCCGAAAAATCCGGGGTTGCCACCCTTGTATCTTGAGTCGCCCCAACTGAGGGCAAAGTATCTCACCCCCCATTTACCAAGCAACGAGGCCAAAAGCCTTTGCGCTGGTTTTGATTGTCGGCTACAGCCTACATTTGGCCGCCACTACACCAGATACTCCGCCACCACCGGGAAGCGGTCGGCGCGAGCCTCACATTCAGGAGGTGGTTCCCATGTAAAGCAGTTCGAGCGCTGAGATTTTCATTGCATTTGACTAATGGCTTCAGCGATCGCTTTTACAGAGGGGCGATCGCTTCCTTCCCCACTCATCCCGGAGGTAATTTCCATGTAGAAGCGATATCGAACTGAGATTTTTCATTTACCTGTAATTGATTCATTGTTGGTTTCGGCGATCTCTCATGGTGGGCGATCGCTTCCCTCCCCCTACCTCACACACAGAAGGATGCCCACTATGGTCATGGCAACCACGAACAGTACCAAACCAATATCAGCACCAGTGTCACCCCCAGTTCGCCTAGCCGATTTGACGCGAGAGGAGGCTAACACCCTCACCGAACAGATTAAGGAAAACTTCGACAGCCTCGGTAATATGCTGATTGCCGCGCGCGATCGTAAAGCTTACAAAGCGCTCGGTTATCGCTCCTTTGAAAGTTATTGTCAAAGTGAGTTTGGGAAGTCCAGCAGCACCGCTTATCAGGCGATTGAAGATGCAAAAGTGCGATCGCAATTAGAGGCCCGCATCTCGGAAAATTATGGCGAAGAAGTAACCCTCAAATTCCCATCTTCACACCTGCGATCTTTGAAAGCTGTAGAAGACATTGATGATAAATTGAGAGCGATTGAGTACGCTCAAAAACTAGCAGAAGGCGAAGGGAAAAAGCCTACCAAGCAACATTTAGAGATAGCAGTATTTGAGATTTCAGGCAAGCGTTCAGAGGATTTCAGAAGTGCTATTCAAAAGCTGGGATTCATTAAAGGGGTACAAGTCGAAACAATATCGCCCATCAAGAAAGACAGAGGCATTATAACCAATCTTGATAAGGCTGGGCTAATTTATGTAGAGCATTATTACGGAAGTAATAAATCCGTGCCCTACCGTCCAACAGAATTAAGAATCTTAACTGACAAAGAGAAACCTGCCAACCCATTAGAAGGCAGCGTCGCCGCCAAGGGTGACAGAGTATTGATTTATGCAGAAGGCTTGCAAGGCAAAAAAGGAAATATTTATTCCTGGAAGGAAGGCAAAACCGCACTGGTAAAAATTGACGGAAGGGAGAAAGATAGCCCGGTTAATATTGCCTATGCAGAAATGGAATTGCTCAAAGAAATTGAACCAAAGAACGCCACATGGGATTCCGATTTGATTTGGAACTCCGGGAAAAATACTTATTACTATTTCCCACAAGAAAAGAGGATAACGTCTAACTTGTGGCCGCTTGGATTATATCTTGAGCCTTCTACACTGGATACAGCATCAGGAAGCCCAATTAATCTCATGCACCAGTGGGAAAGAGATGTTGCGGGCAAAGTCCTTGAGAGTCTGGCAAATCCTGCGAGAACGAAGACACTGGCACTCGCACAGGCGATAGATTTGCCAGAGGAAGAAGGAAAGGAATTCGCCACAGATTTGATCGCAAGCCTACTGCAATTATTCCCCGGTGCCGCCCCCTCACCTATCACTCAAAAAGCACTGGGAATTAGCTTTTCCAAAACTATTACCGAGCTAAAATCTGGCAAAAAAACACAAACTCGACGCGCTTGGCAGGATGATTACGCCAAAAGCTTTATTCGATACTTTGAAGAAGGTATCGCCATCCCAGCACTAGATAAAGGCCGCCATCGTGGCGGGAGTGAACTAGGATTTATCAAGCTTACTCAACGCCCATACCAACAGTATTTGTCAGAAATATCCCCCGCCGACCTGCAAGAAGAGGGCGGCATGGTTGCAACCGCACAAGAGTTTATCGATACATTCTTTGATGGTCAGGACAAATTAGTTTGGGTGCTACATTTTGAATTTCGGCTGACACCTGTAAACCAAGATACAGAGGAAGCAATAGCAGAAAACCACCGACTACGCGAACAACTCGCAGAAGCTGAAACCGTTATCCAGCAAATGATTGCAGCATCCGAACCCTCAGTCCTGGCGTCTCTTGAATTAGTAGAAAATAGCCCCGAAACTTCAACGCCAGGTGAAACCGCAGCGCACCCAGACTTCTTGGCAGAGAATATCTCCGAAACTTCAACGCCAGGTGAAACCGTAGCGCACCCAGACTTCTTACTAGAAAAAACCCTACCGCCCGGAATGGAAGCGCAAGTAGGTTTGCTTGTCAGCATTTATGGATATCCAGAAACGGTGTATGAAATCATAAAGATAGGCCGAGTGCAACACCTTTGCAAAGACATTAAAACCGGTTTAACGGAATGGATCGACAAAACTCCACTCCGCATCAAAGTAGATCAGCCAATGGTTGCCGAATTCTTATCACACGCAGAAAATCCAACCCCAGCGGATACCGCAGCGCACTCCGATTTCTCACTAGAAAATAGCCCCGAAATCGCAAGCCCAGGGGAGACCGCAGACGAATGGAAGTCGATATTAATATCAAATAACTTCAGTCGCAACTATCACTACACCGACGACTGCACAGAAAAGTACCGGGGATGGACTATATACCTAGATCCAAATGGAGGATATAGCTACATTGGCTTAAATCACCCCGAAAAAGGTGCATATTGCTGCGACACCCATTTTCTAGGTTTCAAGTTAGAGGAGGAAAACGAAATAATTAAATGGGCAAAAGGAATTATCAACCAAGTAGAAGATTTTTGTCCTGGTCAGCTAGCACTCGATCTCGACCTCGACATTGAAACAAATACAGAACTACCGCAGTTACCGCTAGCGATTCAACCTGTTAAACCTCCACAGCAAGATATTAACGCGGCTATTGCAACAAAAAGAGCAAATATTAAAGAGGAGTTGGAGCAATTAACGCAGGAATTATTGCAAACCAAAAACGAGAAAAAGACAAATAAAATAAGAGCAAACATTAGACAACTAGAAGCTAGGCTCGAAGATGTCGATAAATTTGAAATCAGCCGAATTGGCGACTCGGTAATTAGGAGCAAATTCCCCGACAAAAAAGGAATCATTGAAAGGCTAGAGGTTTCCGCAACAGGACTACCAACTGCATGGGTAATCTGGCCCCAAGAATATGAAGGGGAACCCAACTCCCCAGAAGAACACAATATCGGAACTTTGACAAATCTTAGTAGCGCTAGCCGTGGTGAGAAATAGCCGCCATGCAGCAAGCTTTGACCGCCAGTGCATCCCTACTAACCTACCCCGCCGATTGGATTGTAGAGCCAGTTGTAGGCAAAAGACCTATTCGCAAAAACTGGACAAAGACGAACCTCGATCGCCTCGAAAGCCTCCGACAATTGGAGAGTGGCAAAGCCACAGGCTTGGGATTGAAGCTGGGAAATGGATTACTGGCGATCGATATTGATGGCCCATCCGCTGCTAAATTACTCGAAAAATTGGCGGGCGAAAATGACCTCTCCGATTTCACGAGAACAACCGCATGGACTAGCGGCCGTCCTGGTAGAAAGCAATGTCTTTTTTCAGTACCCGAAGCTGCTTGGCATCGCATCAAATATCGAAAAATTCTCACCGGCATAACAGGCGATGACGGCAAAGAAGAGTGCCTAGAATTCCGCTGGGTAGGGCGTCAAAGTGTACTGCCGCCAAGCATCCATCCCAGCACCGGCAAACCGTACACATGGATCAATAATCCGCTGCAATCCCCACAGATTCAAGCCCCTGAATGGCTGATTGAACTTTGCGAAAATTGGCATAGCGATGCGACTATCAGTGACTCACAGGCGCAGAAGAGCAAACATATTGCCACCAACCGTGAACCGCACAGCGAGGTCAATGATAACGGGTTGGATCTGGTAAGATTCCCTGCACGATTGTTCGCCCATTTTGGCCGCCAGATGTCGATTTGGCTGTTAGCGCGTCGCTTCGATTTATCGCGCCACAGCCACGCCGGGAAATCCAAAGGATCTGGGATTGGAACCTTCACACTGTTAGCCGCTAGCAGGATACTTGATCGCTCAAAACATCGAGTACGCCGCTTGCTGTGTGAAGCCAAGAAATCAGGCCTTATCCGCAACTTTCATCAGAAAGGGGACTGGGTAAAAGTTTACTACACAAGTTTTGAAAAAGCCGTCGCGCTTACCGACCTGGAAAAAGTCGGACCGATCGCGGCTATCGACATAGATGATCTGAGCTGGCTGCACATCCTCGCCACAGAAATCGAAGCTCAATATCAGCAAAAGCTTGCACTTTATTGTAAACGTCAGGAGGAAATCAAAACACTCAAAGCTCAGGGCTTAGACCCTGACAAAATTCCGAGTTGCATCGTACAACCGGGAGCCCTTCACACCTGCGAATTACCGGCGCGGGTACTGGCACGGGGTTCCCGTTTTTTGTATTGCAGAGGGGAATTTCTATTTTACGGGGGCAAACAGGAGACGATCGCTAACAATCGGAAAGTATCTCCGGGAACTGTTGGCCGCCATCTGTCGAATTCCTACCGTATGAAATCCACACCAGTCCGCCACCAGCGGTCTGACGTCCCACCAATCCTGAAAAAGCAATTATTAGAAAAGTTGCCAGGCCTGGAAGAAATGCCAGCCCGTTTGTTGTCACAGGCGGGGTTGATATTTCTTCAAGATAATTGGTGGGAGCCTCACCCGAACATCTATTTATTGGAGCATCGGCTAATCTCAGCCCGTAGGCGAAGAAGCCGAATCGCTCGCAAAAATAGATAAGAGGAAATTATCTTTGAAATTTCCGAGGCCAAGATTTTTAGACAATAAGTTTTTCTTATTAGAATGTCGTTTTAAAGAATTTTAGATTCTTGAGTTAAAGAAGTTTAAAAAGATTTAAACACACTAATAGTCGCCCAACAAAAAAAACAAACCGGATAAAGGCAAACCAAAAACGATCAGAGTCTAAAAACGTCCGATTTTTCGGACACTTTTGACAGAGTTTTACCATGTCAAAAAAACATGAATTCAACTGCTTTCGCCAAAGTAACTCCTGACGGTATACCTAATCCCCGCAGCATACCCGTTCAATGTCTAAGTTGCTGTTACTACTTCAAGGCTGAGATCCTCTTTGACGGTCAACCTTGGCGGTGTCCACATTGCCAGAGAAAAAATTATTGGTTCCCCAAAGACGAGTAACGGCTGATTAGTTTATCATAAGCTCGCTGTTGTTCGCGCTCATTCAGTGCCAAATGATAAGTCTGCGTGTGAGTCGCGAGGCTATGCCCCATCTGCTTAGCGGCCAGCGTTGCATCTAGGTCAAAACTCATCGCCCGAATTGCCCAAGCGTGGCGCAAAGCATAAGCGCAAAAATCAGCAGGCGATCTAGCGAAAAACTTACAAACGCGATCGCAAAAACCCAAGGCAGATGGCGGGATTTGAACCCACGACCGTTCGATTAAGAAAAGCCTAGCACGAGCAATCTTCCCGAAAAAGCGGGGAGATCGATCGCGTTAGCAGAAAGATTATGAAAATAAATCGTAGCAACGCCCGCTGCCGAAACTATGGCTTGAATATTGAAGAAAGGTAAATTTGTGGGCATCGCCAAAGGAGTGAAGAGCGCGAGGTCGCCAGTGATAGCGCCAGCAATACTTTGAGTGGTTTGCCCAATAGCCCCAGTGGCGATTGATGGCATATCAATAGTAGTAACTACACTAAGTAAGCGCACAATCTGTGCGCCACCACCAACAGAAATATTGGAATTGAATTGAATTAACCCTGCTTGAAACAGCAGAAATCCCATCCCGCTCGACATCCCCCCACCACTGATGCGGAGTCGTACATCAAAATCTTTGATGGTTTCATGGGTGTGAAAATCGAGGTAGTTCACCCCTCCCGGTTGCTCAGCAAATTCTATTCCTATGGGCCTTAAAGGTACGTATCGGGTATCGTGGCTGGAGCTAGCTTCGTGTGCAGCGATCGCGGCAGCCACTTCGGTATCGCTAGCCATCGCCGAATCTATTTGTGAAGCGGGTATGATTCCGCTTAGATCAGTGATTGGCATATTAAATAATTACTACGGATTCTGAGACTTGTAATGTTGCCGCGCCAGCCGCTGTAATAGCCTGAATACCACCTAAAAAACGAAAATTTGCATCGGGTTCCCAAAGCCTATTAGGTGGTAGCGGGTAATTATAATTAGTCGCAGTTACAGCGGGAGTGGTGCCTTCCCTTAGAAACACCGTTGTAGTCCCGCTATTAAAAATAGAGGCACTTGCTCGTGAGGGATTTGCCGGCAAAACTATCGCTGCCGTAGTGGTCACAGTGAAAGGGCTACCTGTTACCGGAGTTAGGTTTCCCCTCACATCTTCAGTAATATTTACATTGGTGATTGGTGTGGCAGCGAGACTTAGATCGTAAATTGCCATAAATTTTCTTTGTTTTTCTAAATTATAATCGCCATTAGCATCCTCCAACAGGTGGCACGAAGCATTGCACTATTTCCGCCAATCCTTCCCCATTTAATTGTGAGATCGCAGCTCGGACACATCTCACGGGTCGCACTGCCGGATCGAGTTTGACGCCGCCCCCTTTAGTGAAGCGCTTTTTCCCCGTCGCCGTGCTCAATTCAGCAATTAAGTCGAGAATGCGATCGGCTTCATCCTCATCCACACATCGCATACCCGATTTAATTTTTGAGTTGCCCCACAACAATCGCCCATAAACATTTCCCTTGATGTAGTTCAGCTTGTCGAAATCGCGACACCACTCCAAATCTTCACGGGGATTAGGAATTTGAGTATGCCATAAGGAGCCTGTTTGTGTGGGATAATTCTCGCCCCATGTCAAAACTAGCTGGCGTGGCACATCGAACTCTGCAAATTCATCTCCCGGCTGCACAGGTACACAAATAGGCGTTTCACAAGTCTTAGCGTAAGTTAGTTTGGCTAGGTGTGTTAGGGCGTCAATTTGGCTGGACAATCCAAGCGAACCGTCACCGCTATAAAGCAAAATTTGGGTGTTGCCTTCACAATCTAAAAAATCAACCCGACCATTAATATCCTCGCTGTCACACACCTCAGCTAAAATCTTGGTATTAACCTTTGTCAACTCCCCAAGTTGATTGCTCAACCCAATCAGCCCAGGACCCGAATATTCGTAATTAGTGATACTCCCGTCACAGATGTAAGTTCCTCCCCCAAAAATGTCAGGAAACGAGAAAGATGGTACCTCTAAATCACAGACTTCACTGAGGATTTTTTTATTGAAATCGAGCACTCTGTCGAGTTGACTTTGCAATCCCAACAAGCCAACCCCAGAATAATTGTATGTGCCGAATGTTTCGTCACACACATAAGTCCCTCCCCCGAAAATGTCAGGAAAAGAAACGGAACTCGTGTCGATGTCACAGACTTTCTTGAGCATCATCTTACTGATACCTAGAATAATATTTTGCTGCTGGTGAATTCCCTTCAATCCCTCTCCAGCGTATGCGTAAGGAATAGTAGCACCATCACACTCGATTAAACCATCGCTCTTGAATTCTGGAAAACGGTCATCGTCATCCTTCTTTTTCTTTTTCATTTTATCCTGAATATCTTTGCAGCATTTAGCTAAATCCTCTGCTGTTTTCTGCAAAGCTTTAATCTCTGTTATATCCGCTGTGGCCGTAAGAGTTTGAGGGAGTTCTGCCAATACAGTTTGGGTTAAGGGAATCTGTGCGGCAGCAGCCATTCCCAGTGGGATTTGTGCCGTAGCAGCCATGCCTACTGGAATTTGTGCAGCCGCTGCCATCCCTATCGGGATTTGCGCTGTAGCAGCCATGCTCATCGGAATTTGCGCGCCCATTACCATGCCTTGAGGGATTTGGATTCCTGTTTTTAGAGTCAGTCCGCTAATGGCTTTACCGATGCCATCCAAAGCCGTGCCAAGCAAAGTGATCAGCAAGAATATTGGCGCGACAAATTCTGCCACGGTCTCACTCGTTGTGCGGGGATTTTTTGCGGAGACTTCGATGCTGGTCGCTGTCAAATTTGCGATCGGTGTCAACAATTCCACAAATCCTTCGAGGATTGGTTTGGTTATTTCGGAATAAGTTTCCGGGATTGCGGAGATTGCCTCCATGATGGGATTTATCATTGTAGATATCCCCTCAAGTAATGGCGAAAAATCAAGCTGGAAATCTTGCAGGCTGAGTTTGATTTGTTGAATATCGATGTCAAGTTTTTTCAGGAAGGTGACAATGGGTGTCAGCAAGTTAACGCCGCCCGTTTGTACTTGATCCAACGAAGAAGGGGTTGTCAGAATTTTGCTGTTGGGGTTTATCGGGGCAAGGATAATTTCTCCTGTGCCCGGATTGGCTACAAAATCGATCGCCCCCATTGGTTCTGGAGCGGGAATGGGGCGCGGCTTGAAAGGTGCAGGCGCTGGTGCAGGCGCTGGCGACGTGATTGGCGCTGGTGCGGGTTTAGGGGCGTAGGGTTCCTCAAAGTCAAAGATTGGAGCGAATGGATCTTCCCGCCCAGAAGTAGTGGGTGATCGCACTTCAGTTTTTGTTTGAGCCTGCGGCTTGGGCTGTGGCGCGGTAGCCACTGGTTTTGCTGGCTGGCTGTAAGGTTGGATGGGTTTTCCTCCCACCATGTCCGAGCCGACACCGGCCGGTCGTGCAAAAATCCCATCTAGCCCCAAAAATCCCGCTGTAGCAGCGAGCAGAGGGGCTGCGCCAGCAACAGCACTAGCAATGGGGGCAACTTTAGAGCCAATATTTGTACCAAATTTGGCAGCAGCGGCAGCCCTTGGTGAGATGGGAGCGGCACTTCTTAAGTTTGTGGGGGTGCTATTGACAACTTGAACTCTCGGCCCGCCCGAATAAGGCCTCGTTGTGGGTGCGCTGAGTTTTCCTCCCGCAGACATATCTACCCCTAGTTTAGGGGTAACAGTTGCCTCGGCGACGGTCGCCGTGACTGTTATGGGTTGAGCTTGAAAATTCAGCGCTGCCATATCAACTCCCTGCTTTTAATAAGCCATTCCAAAGGTTGGCTTCGAGTTCGTTGAGGCGGTCAATTATTGGCTGCAAGTTTAAATCTATTTGCATATTTTGGAGCATTTCGTTGATTTCTCGCAAACCTTCAATCGTCCGCCGATCGATTAATTCTCTTGTCGCCTCGTGTTGTTTTGCTTCGGCTATTATTTGTTCGGCTAAAATAGTAGAGATGGTATTACAGTCGCAACAGTTCATATCTAACGGGGGTGGAGGTGGAGGAGCGGCAATGCCTAGGTATTTAGGTTGTGGTTTATTAACTGAGTTTGGCGGTTCAATATTGCCGTTAGCATAACAAATACCATCTCCAGATGGTCTGTATGAAGCAAAACCTTCATACGTGTGACTCCAGTATTGCCACCAACCATTAAAGTTTGGTAGCGGTATAGCTTCATTCATTTCTCCAATGAAGCCGTAAATTACATCTTCTCTGCCGCTAAGTCCTACTGCACACTGAATTATCCATGTTCCGTTTCCACCATCGTATTGATTGGTAATACCAATGTAACGCCCGCTCCTATCTCGGTAGTCAAAGGCGTATGTAGGCGTCCCTTTTCTTACAATTATCCCAGTATCATACTGAATGGCGCCACTATTTTTATTGATTTCGCGGTAGCGATAAGTTTGTGTGAAGTTCCAAGCAGGGTATTGAGTGTTGAAATTGGTGGCTCTTCCAGTAACTGTGTTGCTCCACTCTCGATATTCATAAAAAGACCATCGTGGGAAAGTAGATTTAGTCCATCCTTCCGAATTTAAAGGAATTTCGCAGTATCTATCGCTTCCTGGTGGAAGTATTACCACATTGTTACTTGTGTTGTTCATCTGCTTATTAATATCCTCCCCATCCTTGGCGAGTCATCCCAGTAAAAACTTTTCGATTATTGTCATTCAAAAAATTAATCAATCCCATATCGGGACTTTCAAACTTAACCGATTTCACTCCAAAAATTTGCTTGAACCCCTCTTCTTTCCCAGTTTGTAGATTGTTATACTTACAGGCCAGATCAAAATTAAGTTGCTCTGAATATCTAACAGTATCTAATCCCGATGAAGGATTCCACACGCCAAAGTTATAGTTACCACCAATACTCATGATTTATTAACTACGGTAAATTTAATTAACGCCGTTCCCTCGGAACACATTACTGACAAAGGTCGCGATGCTTGGGATGTGTTCACGTATAAATGATTATTAGGGATTGCTAACGTAAAATTGCTTTGACTGATACCAGTACCGTGCCGTACCCACAAAACAGCCAAAGGATTTGAATATTCCGATGTATAGATTTTGATGATTTTTCTATTAATATTTGCACTTGATAGGAGTGTGACTGGCGTATCTCCAATGATTATTTCACTGGTAATATCATCTCCGAGTGCTTCGTCAATAGTATTGTTTTTCTGATTAAGATTGGTGTAACAGCAATTGATTATCCGCACCATATCTACACCACGAAATTATAAATCGTATCATTATCACCTTGTAAAAAGCTTGATGTTTCGTCGGCAAACCCAGTGATTGATATATAATCGTTTTGTTGGTTTTCTCCTGTGTTTGTTTGTAGTAGCCCATGCCCCCGATCCACTACCACAACGACTATTTTCCAGCCAAATTGAATCCCGAAGATTCGTAAATCGCTAAAAAATTCATTAACTCCTGTTAGGAAATTTGGTTTAACATTGTACAAATCAATTAATCCCGCTTCATACCTTTCGCTACCCGTTGGACTTTCTAGATAAGCCATTAGCCCTTTTTTTGGTGCACTTCTGAAGAATTGATTTTTCTGTTCTTTCTGTGCCAAAGTATCTGTCGGGAGAATTACTGGCGCGTGAGTTTCGGGGATTGAATCTAAAAATGCACACACCCTGATTCTGGCCATCCCACCGTTGTAATTTACCGTAGTTCCCAATACTGACGCGCTACTTGGAGTGTAGATAGTTGCCGATTGGGGATTACTGGTGGCAAAAATTTTGCCCACAATTTGCCGAGTGCGATCGGGCATCAAGATAGCCACAGATTAATATCTCCTGGTCCCAGAAAAAGCAGCGCGATCGCCAGTAACAGTAGTCGAAGCGGAAGTCATTCCACCACTATAAGCTCCTCCGCTGGAGGGACTGCCACTACCGAACAATCTAGCGCCTTGTTGAGTAGCGGCCTGCCCAGCTTGTCTCAACACTTGCGGAGCTTGATTAATTACTTGTTGGCCCGTTTGACTGGCTTGTTCCTGAAGATTTTTCAGAGTTTTATTGTCCTTGCCGTACAAGTTTTGCGCTGTCTGTCCCGCTAACTTATTCGCAGCCGTGTTCAAATCTCGCATAAATCCTTGAGTGGCTTCTGCCGCTGCTTCTTCCCCAGGGCGGACGAGAGTTTCGATCGCCTGCCTCTTTCCTTCAGCTAATTCCGCATTTGCTAGTTCCATTGTTTCCGCCCAAGATTGGCCGGGAGTCCATTGTTCCCAGGTGTTCGGATCTTGAATTGTCGGGATATATCCAGGCGGGTAAGGTTTGCCCGTTTTTGGATCGAGAATAATTGGCTGACCCGACTCGACAACGGCATAAATTGTGGTGTGTCCGAATTGTTGCCCTAGTGGATAAATGTTTCCATTCATCCCACCCGGTTGCCCCCCAAATCCCTGCATTCCTGGTTGCATCCCCGGCTGCATTGATGCAAAATTGCCTTGCCCTAACTGCGTTGCCTGTTGTTGATTGTAGATTGGTGTCGTTCGTGGCTGGTTAGTAAAAACTGCTGCCATAATTACTCCTTAAATTTGCCTCTTAAATTAGATTAGGATTCGGGTATTCTTGCCCGCGAGGAATCAGCATTCGCACAGTAAATAAATACTGATCGAATGGCTTTAGAATACCATCCGACACCACAGAAACAATAGAAGATTCGGGTGAAAACACGAAAAACTGAGAATCTTGGCTAGTATCCTGATTCTCTGCCGCCTTCATCAGAAGTGCAGAAATAATGCTTTCTGAGCTATTTTCTGCCTGTGGCAGTAAACCTATAAAAGCTGGTGGCGTTTTCGTGCTCACTAAATCGGCTTTTGCAAAAGTTATAGTCGTTGCATCCTGGGTTGCGCCAGGGCCGAAAAAAGCAGTTAATGGTTTGTCGATCGACATAATTATATTAGATTGGGATTGGGAAGTGTAGAAACTGAATCATCTTGCCAAATTTCAATTTCGCTGACATATCTTCGTTGCCACTTATTGAACCTGAATTCTAAACTTTGCTCAAATGGCTTGATAATAAATTGAGAGTCTGTACTCGCATCTTGATTTCGCAGCCAGCGTAATATGAAAGCCAAAGCCGTCTGTTCCGTTCCGTTACTGAGAGCAGGTATAAAATCGTAGGTAGGAGTCAAGCCGACTGGTGCCACCAAGTCGTTTTTCAGAATGATAATCTGAGTCTCGTTCTGTGTTGCACCCACTCCAAAAAAGCTAGTAAATAAAGGTTCGCTTGGCATTTATGTCGCGGGCTGTTCGTCCATAATGAATAATTTTTTCTTGAAACTGACTCCACACAGTTGTCCTTTTTTGAGTCTGTTGAGCACTTGGTATTTACTCAGATAATATTTATCGCAGTAAATTTTGAGGGGGATGCAATTGGATGGATTTACGGGTAATCCCGCAGTTCCATACCAGGTGCGATAATAAGCCCTCGCTCGAATCTTATTCCTCATTTTCTCAATATGATTCATATCTTGCAAAAAACCTAGATAAACACCCGTTCGTAACAAATATTTATCTAGGCTTCTAAACACTTAGCTAACTATTTACTTAGTTAAGTATTTTTGTAGTAATTCTTCAACAATCTTAGACATGGTTTTATGTTCTTCTACGGCTTGTCGCTTCAATTGTCGGTGTAATGTTTCAGGTATTTTTGTCGCCAAGGTCGTGTAAGTCATTTGCGTTTAGCTAGTTATTTAGTTATCTATAATAATACATTGTTATTTTTGTGGTCGCAACCTTCAAGGCCTTTCTGCGAGCTGGTCGTCGAACGCTTTTACCTTTAAATCCGACGAGTGAGTTTTTTTGTGTTTTCGGGTGATTTTCGGCGTGACGCAGCTAAGCTAAGGCCATCACCCACTACAAATACATTCAAAAAAAATGCAGGTATCACCAAGCGAAATTTTCGATGGATACACCTCTGATGGCACTAACATCACTATCCCTTTAGCAGCCCTGCCCGGTTTAACCGCCGCAGAGGCAAATGCAACGACAGGCAACGTAATGGAAGTATCGCGCCAAATTCTCGATCGACTGCACTCAGGTGTGACAGCATTGGCGCCGACAGCTCGGCCGACAAAAGCAACAGTTACCAAACAAAATCCATCAATTGCCACAGGGGCTAATACTACTCCAGGTACATTGCGGCAAGGCTACACCCTGACATTTGACCTGACGCCGACAGCACTTGAATTAGCTTCCGAAGCATAAGAACAGCCAAGCTTAGAGGAATAGTTTTCCTCTCTTAATAAACCTTATCAACCCTGCTAAAAATGGGAATTAAATAGAGATGGCTAGACCTGAAGGAATAATGTTCCGAGGGACTAATTACGTCCCTGATTTTGGCGACCCAGCCGATCCACTTCGATATAGCTATATTTTCCGAGTGCCTGACGGATTGACCGACGACGATATTGAGACGGTTATTACCGCTGTAGGCGGGACGATCGTCAACGAAGTGGGCAAAGGTATCCCCTGCGACGATGAGGATGGATTTCCGTGGACACCACGCAAATTAAGATTTTGGTTTGAAGGGGGTAAAACCGTTTCGATTCCAGTGCCGGTGAAAGACAACATAGTTGCGACTTCAAACGCAATCGCAACTACACTCCAACTCGTTGCCCCGGTAGTGTGTGTAAGCCTCGAAGGGGAAACCTGGAGGAATATGATAGACAAGTTGCCAGAGCCTGCAACTCCTATAACCACGCAAGCGGTCACTATTGCGAATACTCCTGCTGGCCAAAAAGAACAGTCCTATAGTGGCGCGATGACTTACGAGACTGATGGCACAAGGGAAGTTAACAAAGCTTTCCGAATGGCTACAAACGTAGAAAATGCACCCTACGCAGAATATGCCGGAGCGATCGAAGCTTGCCTTGTTGCCGGAGGTGCGCTAAATACTACAAATTCAAGATGCCCTGGATTCCGATCGAAAACTTTCGATCACCGAAGATTCAATGTCACTATGCTGCAAAGCAGACGGGTAATTACGGGTGACGATGGGGCGGAATCTAGCGTACAAGAGGCAAAATCGAAAATGCTAGTACCTATGAGCAGTCGCGCCACGGCGGATATTAGAGCTTGTGCGATCGCTCTCCGAGACGTGTCGGCTACTTTATGCCTCGGTTATAGAGGGGAATGGGATAAAAGATTCAGTAGCAAAAATCCCGGGGCCCTACCCACATAATTGGGCGGATGTGGCGAGCAACTTATGTCACAGATACAGGCAAGCTTTATCCTTATATTTCCCTGGAAGTTTCGGATTTTTTCTTGCCTATAATCTTCACAGCCAATGCCATCCGAGGCGCAGGATTTTGCACTCTGCCTCGAAATATTCAGCCACGACAAGCAATTCTGTGGGATACAGAAGGAGGGGAACACAAAATTGAGTATCCCTTCCGACCCGCTAGCGCCGAATGGATAGAATTTTGGCGAGAGATAAGAACAAACCCTTTGATAATTAGCAGCAAAGGAATCGGAGAAATCAGAGTAATCAAATGAGATATATCATAGTCAAAGTCGAAGCTAAAGCCGATGGAACTCTTTCTTTCTTGGGGGCGCACCAACTCGTTCAGAAAGGTAGTAAAAAATCAATAGAATGGATTGATATTGAGACGGCTATAACCAATACAATAGACCCGGAACAGTGTGACTTATTATCTTTTGAAGACAAAGACACTGCCGAAAGCTTGGTGGAAAGTTTGGAGCCAGAATTAGAAAATATCGCAGTCTTTGAGATAGATGCCGACTAGCGACCAAAAAATCAAAACTCTCAAGACTGTCAGGGGCAAAGATATTAACATCAAATACACCCAAGACAATTTCGAGGAATCGATTGTCACTCAAAGACAATATTTCGATGACAACGGCGCCGAATTAACACCTATAACTCCACTACTTTTAAGTCGGCAAGTAGTGGGGGCAAATAGTCCCACAGCAGCAAGATTTGGCAGCTCTCAACTTCGGCACATTTCTGTCTGTTTCGGCTCATCAAACAACACACTTGGCGAAAGTAATTTTAAAGTTGTTGTCCCTTACGCGCCGGGAGATCCCATCCAAGCCGAACAAATAAGAGAAACCCGCGATTATGTTTCGCCAAGCCAATTTCTAGCCCCCAAAACACCATTAAAATTGGTATATCACGGCGAGAACAATGGTTAATCTTATCACCATCATTGATACTCAGATCGCCCCTTTAACTCCAACTTATACAGACTGGTTTACCAACTCTCAGTTTTTGGTATTTCAGTCTGCCGATACTGGCGAGTATGTGGCAACAGGTGAATTCCTAGAGGTCGCAGTGTCGCTGTTCGCTCAAATTAGTCCAGGGCCGATCGGAATAATTGAGCGTCTAGTAAAAGATTGGCAAGATACGATTAACACCATCGACTTAATCTTAATACCTCCTCAATACCGCAACGATTGTTTTCCTATGCGGTTACTAATAAACCCATCTTCGGGTTTTCATGCCCGAATCTTCGCTATTTCATGTTAGAACCAATCATCAGAACTGAAGCAGCCACAGTATCTCTGAGTTACCGCTTACTACCAGGGTTTAACCTTCAAATGGACTTTAATCCTATTATCGACTGGTTTCGGCTGCGTGGTCAATTTTGTATATTGCATTGGCAAGCCAAGCCTTTTGGGCAACGGCGCTGGGGGCTTTACGATGCTGGAATAGATCGATACATGAGCCTTAAATACTGCGAATTACAACTGCAAGTAATTCCCCAACTGCTGCAAGTTGATGAGAATATAGTAAAAACTGTCCCTACAGCAGTTTTGTATTTTCCTCAAAGTAAACTCACAAAAAACGGTTACTATTCGATAGCCTCAATTTGATTACTGTTGATTGTTTGATGAATCATGACCACCAAAGATTTACTTGAAATTATTTTATTCGCGATTACTGGGGGAAGTGCTCTAGCTACTGGAGGTTTTACGCTTGCCACTTTGCGGGCAGAATCTCGCATGGATTCAAAGCTAGAGTTCTTTCAAACTGAAATTGATGATATGCGAAAATTCGAGCAAAAAGCCAAGCAAAATATTAATCATAGTTTGGTTGAAGTGGGTTTAATTAAAACAGCCATTCGGGATATCAAAACAGTGTTGAAAATGCAGCGGTCCGAAGCGTTACCCGAAGAGAATAAACCCCCTCGCACAGACTTCACCTAGTATGGATTCATCTTATAGATTTGCCGTAAGATGTTTAGCCCTCGGTGTAATCATAGTTGCACTAGAAGGTGGATTGCTATCGTATCTCGACAAAGATACAAGTTTTTTAGCGATTCTTGCTCCCGCTATTTGTACGGGATTACTTGGCTTACTGGTTCCCAGTCGAGCAAAATAATATGTGAATATTCAAGAAGCTTACAACGTCTTAAGCAGCGATGACAATTCCACCTTAGACGAACTATTAACAGCTCATAAAACTTTTGCAGTTGAGCGAGGATATCTTCTTTCGATTGCAATGAGGGAGCCGGGGAATGATATGCAAATTGAGCCCAAATTATGGAAGCTTTTAAGCGCAGAAGTAGCAATAGAATTTAAGATTAAAAACAAATTCAACCAAGTCTAAAATATGCCTAAGATCAAAATCGACGCTAAATACTTTAATCAAGTAGACAACGATCCGCGATATTTTGGCACGGGTCACAGACAGTGCACTCTAACTGCAAACGCGATTGCAGTTGAAGAGATTTTAAAAAAACACAAATTAGAAACGTTGACAGATCGCGCAATCCGACTTGGCTTAATGGAACCAGAATGCGCTTATGGGGTAATACTTAATAAGTACGGCGACACCACAGACCATAACGCCAATACCCAAGCTATACGGGTATTGGAAATTGAAAGTTATTTTTCAGTGTCTTTAAGTGTAAAAACCCTCATAAAAAGTTTAGAGGTAGGAATTCCTATACCTGTAGGTCTCCATTACAAAGAAAGTGGGCACAGCGTAACAATAGTCGGCGTAGATACCGACAATGAATTTTTTTGGGCTCACGATCCTTATGGGGTTAGAGCTGGCATCGCCGATTATTACGAAAAAGTTGGTGGTCAGTCAGGCAAATTTGACAAATATTCTTTCCGCATCATGAAAGAGTTATGGGAATCCATGAACGACGGGTGGGGGCGTGTCTTTACACACATCAAGAGCACGCCAACAGGGTTAAAATAATCATTCCGGGAGTTGGGGCTGATTAATTTGCCGACCATAATGTTCTATAACCATTCGAGAGTTTTTATGCCCAGCCAGAGCAGCGACTTGAGGTACGGAAAATCCACTTTCTAGTGCTGCAGAAAGCAAAGTATGACGTGTCGCAGAAGGCTTCCTATACGTAATCCCCAAAAATGCTAAAGTAGGCTTCCAATAGCTACCGCGAAAATTCCCATGATCAATTTCGCAACCATTTGGAGACAAAAAAACAAGCTCTTTTCCTAAAATACTGTCAGGTTTGATTTTTAGAAACAGGTCATAGATGCGGCGACTCATTTTTAAGAGTCGCCGCGACTGTAGAGTTTTAGGTCGCTTCGCTATTTTTCGATAACCACCCCGCTCACGACTAATACTCTGCTCGATCGCGATCGTCTGCTTGTCTAGATCTATGTCACACCAACGCAATCCTACCGCTTCACCGGTACGAACTCCAGAGAAAAGCAAAAATTCCACAAAAGGGGCATAACTGGGATGTTGATTGTAAAAATACGAAATTATCCGAGAGACCTCAAGAGCGTTAAAAGGGGCTTTTTTAGACTCTGCCTGTTCTTCCTCTGCTAATGTTTGCGATCGCGTTTCAATCCCTGCTAACGGGTTTTTTGTAATTATTTTTCGCTCGACTGCCCAATTTACGCATTTTCGCAACATCGACACGCGACGATTGAAAGTTGATGCTGCTAAGTCCGTCCGGGCAACAACCCAGTCAATTTTTGCTATGACTGGGTTGTTAGCCTTTAAAATCATCGCTCGGACACAAGCATAATGATCGGCAGCAGTAGCAGGAGTAAGTCGGAGAGACGTTACAAAACCGTCCCAAATTTCTAGCCAGCAAATCTTACAGGTTCGCAGCTCTGGGACTTTGCTGCCCGTATTTTGAGTGCATAAAGCATTATGGCGGTATTTCTGCAAAGTCGAGTCAAAGTTACCAGCAAGCACATCATTTTCTATTTTGTTGGCGATCGCCGCAGCTAATTGGCGATCACGTTTATTCTCCCATTTCCCACCGGGCACCGGGGAGAATGAAAAACGGACGCCCTCAATAGTAAATTGAAGGCGAATAGCGTCTCTATTTCTTGAGGGGACAATATTCATTTTGAGTGCAGATTGAGTGCAGATTACAGCAAAGTAGATCCTACAAACTTATCCAAGCTCTCAAAAGCTTACCAGAAAGGAACGGGACAGACGGGGCTCGAACCCGCAACTTCCGCCGTGACAGGGCGGTGCTCTAACCAATTGAACTACTGTCCCTCGTTTTGCCGTTTTTTCAGGCACAATTTCTATTATGCCTATAACTTCACCTTTTGTCAAGAGGTTTTTTGAACTTTTATTTGGAAGCCCAAAATTTGAGTCTCTTGCAGCGGACTGAAGTTGTTGTCACTCACCAAAATCAGACCTCTGCTAGCATCCGCCAGGGCGGGGCCAAATGTCAACCCCTCAATGTTGTCCAGGGGAATTTTCAGGGTTTCCAAATCCAGCAGCAGGCGTTTTTGAGCAGGAGAAACCTCGCTGAGACGGCTTTGGAGGCTTTCGAGTGCTTCAATACGATCGCCCTTTTCCAGAGAAATCTCAAATAGTTTAACAGTAACGCCGGTTTCCAGGGAGAAAGCACGCTCTAAACTCAGCAAGCGGTTATCGTCGATCGCCAACAAATCCACTAAACCGTTGCTAGTTAATTTTCCCACAGGATTCGCACCAGCGGGTAGCGGTTCGGTGATGTAGAGAAACGATGCTTCTGGATTGCCGCTCACCGCATCGTAGCGCAAAATCCGGCACGGACTCCCGGTTTCCAGGGAAACTACGGCGCCATCTTGAACCAAGGCGTTTTCGGTAGCGGTGAATAGGTATTTGCGATCGGGCGTTAAAGTTAAACTTTCAAATGATAGATTGTTGCGGATGCCTTTACTGCCCTTGTCGTCGGGCAAAAATAGTTCAGGAATTGGCAGCGTTTTCAGGAGTTTACCATCAAGGGAAAACTCTTTGATAAAAGGATTTATTTGGCGATCGACATCTCCCTCAGAAGAAACAAACACGCTATTGCCAGTAAAAGCTATCCCTTCCGGATCTAAACTTAATTCAGGAAAACCTTTGCCGTTTTCATCTAATAAAGTAGTAACACCAGTAAAAGTAATTTGCTCTTTTTCCAGTTTACCAGATTGCAAGTTAATTTTGAGAGTATAGAAGCGCGCCGGAGTCTTGCTGCTGCGGTCATCAGAAATGGCATAATAAACTTGTTTCTCGGCATCATAAGTAATGCCCGAAAGTCCGCCAATTTCCGTCCCCTGAAACGGAGAACCTGTAGGAAATATTGCTCTGCCGATAAAATCTATTTTCGTAATAGCGAAAGATTTGGCTGACTGGTTTACCCAAATAGCAACACTTGCTGCCATCAAAAAACAGACAATAAATATAGTTGCTTTTCCTAGCTTTCGCATTTTACCAATAAATACATTATTACCTATCTTCCTCTTCCCTTTCTTCCTTCGCGCCGCGACGAAAGCGGTTCATTAAATCAGAAAATTACGGCTCATGATTCAGCAAAAAATTGGTCAACCAATCTTTAACCACATAAGTAGCACGACAGTCGTCCTCATTGTACCGGACGATCGCCTCCAAGAGCGATCGATCGCCGGTTTTGAGCCAATCGTCGTACCAGCAGACGCACTGAGCACCATTAGCCTTAGCATCTCGCCAGTCAAAACCCAGCCAGCGGGCTATTGGTTTGAGTGCGTAACTTTCCACCGGCATAATCGCCTTTTGCGTCACTTGTTTGTGAATATCTACAAACCGTTTCAGTACGGGTTTCCACAAATAAGCTGGAGTATTGTAAAGTTTAGCCAGCCGCTTAAAAGTCTTGACTTCGTAGTCGCAAAAGTGGAAAATCGGAGCAATGGGATAAGCCCACATTAATTCTAAAAATTGCTCCCAGATTGCACCTTCCTCTGCTGCTGATTCTGCCAAAAAACCGTGGAATTTTTCTGTATTGTTGTACCTGTCAACAACTAAGACTCCGTGGAGGTAATCTAAGTTTAACTCGGGTTCCGCTTCAATGTCAAAGTAGAGTTCGATTGGGGCGATCGGCAAAAAGACAGATTGGGAATAGGGAATTGGTTTCTTGCGGAGAATTGGCGCAGGTATAGAAGATGTGGCAGGTTTATTTTCTCTAATTTTTACTTCCTCAACCGCGATGTCATTCAAGATATTGTCTACAATATCTGGTACGATTTCAGATGAGTTAAGTTCTTCTGAATTCTCACTTCTACCTTCTTCTCGATCGTTAATCCCTGTATCCGTGTCGTGCCTTCCTTCTTCCCTTCTTCCTTCTTCCTTCTTCCTTCTTCCTTCTTCCCGCAACAGCGGTTGATTTAGCAAGTGAGATCTAGCTTGCTGCACCACATCAAAAGCAACTCTGTCGGGGAATTCGGGATACTCAGCAAGCAGTGCGGAACTAGCATTAGCGAGAGCTTCTACATCAGTAATTTCGAGAGTTTTTAGTCTAGCATAGCGGCTGGCAGTAACTCCCGGCAATAACGAAAGATGTTTAATAGATTCGGCGTCGGCGTGACAGATAGTATACCAACCGCAAAGATTGCACTTTTGCCGGGAAATGAACACCTCTGGTTTATCCCGATTTTCTATCATCTGAATGCAATCATCTAAAATCTCGAACATCTGAGGAGTTCGCTGGCCGAGATTCACCGAGTACAGCCCTTTTTTTCGCAGCATCAGCCACGCAGTCTCTGGCATTGTTTCCTGCACGGAAGCTAAAACTTGGGCGTGAAAAGCTGCGATAATTTGATACTCTTGTTTTGGTCGCTTGCTAAGCCAAATATCCGCAGTAATATAACTCCAATTGCCAAATTTTGATTGTACCTGCTGTTTGATTAATAAATGGGGGCGGCTGATTAGGGTAATGTTTGAAGAGGGAAGATTGGAGGAGGAAAGATGAACGGGAGTTTCGGGGATTTCCCCAAATTCTGGGAAATATTGACTGTCAATTCCTACCAGAGAATTTGTGGCGCCGTTGGTTTTGCCGAATTCGCCCTGGATTAGAACTCCTCGGTAAATGCGATCGACCCCTTGCTGCATTAAACTCAATGTAGCGGCCGCGCCGGCTTCCCAATCCCCTCTAGGATAATATGGTTGTTGGTAAGTCTCGTGTTCCAAAGCTTGCTGCTGGTATGTCGCGCTGTCGCGCATCAGTTTCAGCAAAAAGTCGCTGGGGGGATCTAGTTGTTTCCAGTCTCCGCAGGTATCTAAAAATGCTCTGAGATGGCATCGCTGATAGGAAAGTAGTAGTTTGTCAGTTATTAACATTTAGTATTCGCAAGGCATAGAGTATCCGGCAAAAGGTATAAAATTCACAGCATTAGTTATTCAATATTAACGCTATCAATAATTCCCCAAAAAAAATGACAAAGGACAATCACCGGCAACAATTCCCAGCTTTGGCCAATAAAGCTTATTTTAACTACGGCGGACAAGGGCCGCTGCCTGAGCCTGCTTTAGAGGCGATTTATCAGGCTTACAAACGGGTACAGCTTGGAGGGCCGTTTTCGGCGGAGGTGGGGGCTTGGGTGGTTCAGGAGGCGATGCTGACGCGACGTGCGATCGCATCTGAGTTGACGGTACCTCCTGAAACCATAGCCCTGACTGAAGATGTCACGGTCGGCTGCAATATTGCGCTGTGGGGCATTGACTGGAAAGCAGGCGACCATTTGCTGATTTCTGACTGCGAACACCCCGGCGTTGTAGCTAGTGTAATGGAACTTCAGCGCCGTTTCAAGATTGAGGTTTCGATTTGTCCGTTGGCGGCTACTTTGAATGAAGGTGATCCGGTGGCGGTAATTGCTGATAATTTGCGGCCAAATACTCGCTTGTTGGTAATCAGTCACATTTTGTGGAATACTGGCCAAGTTTTGCCTCTGGCTGAGATTGTGAAAGTATGTCATCAAACAAAAGTCAAAGTATTAGTTGATGCGGCTCAATCTGTGGGGGTTTTGCCTTTAAATTTGATGGAATCAGGGGTTGACTTTTATGCTTTTACTGGTCATAAATGGTGGTGCGGCCCGGAAGGTTTGGGCGGGCTTTATGTGAGTGCGGAAGCTTTGGCAGATTTGCATCCGGTGTTTATCGGTTGGCGGGGAATTGTAACGGATGCTAATGCTAAAGTGCTTGGCTGGAAGTCTGGATCGCAGCGCTATGAAATTGCGACTTCGGCTTATCCTTTGTATACGGGTTTGCGGAGTGCGATCGCCCTGCAACATGAATGGGGTACGATCGAGGAAAGGTATGCAGAAATTTGCCGTTTGAGTAAGTATCTCTGGGAGCGTTTGTCGGAACTTCCCGATGTGGAATATTTGCGGAAATCTGCGCCGGAAGCTGGTTTGGTTTCGTTTCGATTAACTAACGGGATGCCGCACAAAAAGCTGGTCGATTTGTTGGAAAAACAGGGAATTATGGTAAGGACTATTCTTAATCCTGATTGTGTGCGGGCTTGTGTTCACTATTTTACAACTGAGGCGGAGATTGATAAGTTGGTTGGGGCGATCGCCATAGCGTAGGGTGCGGCGCCACCGTTAGCTATTTCAACTAGCTGGAAAATCTCACGGCGGCGCACGATACAAATTGGTTGGGGCGATCGCACTCCACTCCGAAAAATATTATTTCAAACTAGGATGCAAGAGGCGTTAGTTTTTTGTGGGATTTACCTTATAATATGGTAAGTATGTTGCCAGCACATTTTTTGAATTTGGTAAGTAAAAGCGTGAAGATAATTTTAGAGTAATTACGGAGGGCAATAAACGATGAATTTAGAGCAAGCAGTTTTAGATAAGTTGCGGGCATTGCCCCCTGAACGACAGCAAGAAGTTTTAGATTTTGCTGAATTTCTTCAACAAAAAACTATGGCTAAACGACCGCTAAAGAGTGCCAAAGGGTTGTGTGCTGACTTAAAAGTAGATATTACGGAAGAAGACATCGCCCAAGCCCGACAAGAAATGTGGGGAAATTTTCCCAGGGAGATTGTTTGATGCCCTCAGTCGTAGCAGATACCCATACCCTAATTTGGTACATTTTTGAACTGCCAAGATTGTCGCCAGCAGCATTAATAGCATTAGAACAAGCGGTTAACGAGGGAAATTTTATCTACTTTTCCGCAATTACAATTGTAGAAATTGCTTACTTGATTGAGCGAGGGCGTTTGGCAGGCGAGGTGCTGACACGAGTTTTAAATGCTGCGGACGATCCAAATGTGGGGATTATGCTAGCACCTTTGGATCGCAATATTTCGGCAACTATTCAACAAATTGACAGGGCAACGGTTCCTGATATGCCAGACAGGATTATTGCCGCCACTGCTTTATCTTTGAGTCTTCCGTTAGTCACCCGCGACGCAAAAATTCAAGCGTTAACTACTATTCAAACAATTTGGTGAGTATGACAGGAAACTTTCTTCGTTCCCTACAGTAATACCTTCGGGTGCGTCGCTCCCCGTAGCTATTTCAACTAGCAGGAAAATCTCACAGCGACGCACCATACAAATAGCAATATTGTGTCACCACACTTCGTTCCCCATAGCAACTCCACTGTCAATCTCATTATGAAGATTCTCAGGCGCGATCGCCTCAACCAACTCCTCAAGGGAATACCGCCGACGAGTTACGGGTTCGATAATTTTCTCAGCGTCAATAGAGGCATCTATTTCCTGAGAGTGGGCTGCATAAAAAGCGAGAACATCGTTCACTTGAGCTTCACTTAAGTCATACTCAGCGGCAATTTGGTTTGGGGGAAAACCCCATTTCTGGGCGGCGATGACTACTGTTTGCACCCGCAAGCGAGTGTCGCGCAAAACGGGTATGAGTTGACCGCTAGCGCCCCGCACATAGGTAATTTCAGGAAAAGCGCGATCGTCATTCTGTTTCATGGAAAATTGGTATTAATTAAGGGTTAAAAAATCGGATATTATGGAAATTTTTGCTTTTCCGATTCCACATTTTAAAGTAGTCAAAAACTTTAGGCTTGTAGGCTTCTTTGTCTTCCTGTATTCCATGATCGCCTTTGCAGTTTTCAAGGAATTAACCTTGTCAAAACTAGGCTGTTGAGCTTTGATGCGCTCTAGTGCTTCCTGTATTTCTTGCTCGGAAGCAACGAGGAGGTTAGTTGCTACTGTTGGCGCAGTAATAACCAGCCCCGCTTCTATTTGTATCTGTTCCAGCATTGGCTCATCAACAATGATACACCAGACGAAATCTTTTTTAGCTAAACGGGCTGCATCTAATATCTGAGTATTGAAAACTGATTGGTAGTTGTCTTCCTCTAAGAGCTTAACTGCAATAGGCAAAATGTTTTTGTCAGTTTTACTCAACTGCTGTGCGAGGGCTTCGATTTGTTTGGCAGGTACATTTGACTCACCGTGAATAAACTTACACGGTAATCGCAAAACTTGTCCCAGTGGAATCTCATTCTCGAATTCTTCTTCGTGAAAAATTGCCATAATTACCTGCTAGTTATCGATAAAGTTGTGCTTGAGAAATACCTCTTGGGCGAGGTTTTTGTATAGTTTGGTAATGGGGGATTTGTGCCAGCAAATTACTGGGGCTTGTGAAAATTCTGCAACTTTAGTCTGAGCGTAAATTTTTAACTCTGTCTTGTAGGGCTTCCCAGTGAAGTTTAGTTCTTTGATTGTATCGTTGATGTGATTCTGGAGGACACTGCCCTTTTCAGCCGGACAATTGCTGAACACTAAACCCAGGTTCCAGGGGACAACAGGTAATTTCTCCTTATTAACTCTTGAATTTCTCAATGTAGGAATGAATTTGTCAACTTCTGCTGCATGATGGAGTGATTTTTTGTCATAATCCACAGGGATCAAAATAGTGTCACAAGAAGCGAGCATCCCTACTGACAAGACATCTATTGTAGGCGCAGCATCAATGAATATGTAGTCGTACTCCTCACTAAGCCGATTAATAATTGTCTTGATGTATGACCTTTTGAGCTGGTCTAGCAAGTTAGTGCTATCTCGAAAACTCCTCAATTCGTCCTCTTCTCCCGGCAAAACTGACAAGGAAAAATGCTGGTTATCAGTAGTCTTGAACTTGCGGATGTGAACGGCCTCGCTCAAAATCTCCTTGGCGGTGTTGTAGTCTTTAATTTCAAGTTTCTCACTGCATTTTTCCAAGTAGTTTTTAACTTTAATGTGGGCTTTCAACCCTCGGGTTAAATCATTTTGCGGGTCTAAGTCAATCAGCAAAACTTTCTTGCCTTCTGTAGCGAGTGCTGCGCCTAGATTTATGGTGTTAGTCGTTTTTGCTACGCCTCCTTTCTGATTCCAAATGGCTGTTACCAAAGCCCGCTGAGGAGTCAAGCAATACTCTAATTGACGCAAAAGCTTAGGAAAATTTGCTGCTGTCACTTTTAGTACAGGAGTTAAAGGGAAAACCAGCCCATCAACACGCCGCCAAACTTGAAAGAAGTCACCATTAAATATCCATCCGTAAGCAGCTAGATAATTAGGCTGCACTACTTTTGTATTGTCGAGGTACTGCTTAATGCCATTGTTCTTTGGGCTAATGGGATAGCCTACTGCCTCTTTATAAAGGTTTTGCTGCTGGCAAAAATCCGAAAACCCTAGGTCTGGAGCGGCATGAAATAAGCTAGTACGCTTTTTAATTTCAACAACTATTCTAGGTGGCTCGTTTAATTTGTTATATATTAAGTAATCTGGTTTTAAGCCTATTCCAGCACCTAAACCTCCAGTTTTTATCTGATTGAAGTTAAGACCTATAGCATCCCATATCAGAGGAATTAAGTGCATTGCCAGATCGTTTTCTGAGTAGTCACTCGGTAGAGATTGCCAGCGATTTATTACTAGGTCAGTAAGACTGCTTCCCATTTTTATCTAACCCCAACAAGATTGTGGCTGCCATTGTTAAGTTTTACAGTACCATAAATTAATAAAGGAAATCGCCCCTTCTTTAAAAAAAGCAAGGGGCGATCGACTTTTTAACTCAACTAATTAATGACTGTGCCCGTGCCCGTGAGAATGGCCGTGTCCGCCATGAGAATGACCGTGTTCACCATGAGAATGACCGTTCCCGTGAGAATGACCGTGCCCGCCATGAGAATGACCGTGCCCTTCATGAGAATGACTGTGCTCGCGCTGCGCCGCAGCCAAACTCGGATTAACAGCAACCGCAGTCTCACTCAACAACGCTTCAATCTGCGGATTTGCCCACTCAGCGGCCATTTTCAGAAACTCTGGATGGTCGTTAACGCAAGGCAATTTGCGGTAAGTAACTCCTTGACGCTGTTTCTGCAAAGACTCAATAATGTGGTCTACATCTAACAAAGTTTCGTGATTTTCTGTGGCAAATCCGATCGGCATAAAGACGATCGCAGTTGCACCCAGATCGATCAAATTCTTCGCAGCTAACGTCGCATCCGGCTGTGTCCATTCAATCAGCGGCGTGTCGTGATTCAGCCAACCCACCGAAATCAAAGGATAGCGGTGCATTAAACGTTCCCGCACGCGATCGTACAAAGCTTGACTTTCCACAATACCCGAAGTAAAGCCCTTGGCCTTGTGCGGACAACCGTGATTCATCAGCACAATCCCAATCTGAGAAGGCAAATGCGCTACAGCTAAATCGTTCTTAATTTCCTCTTCAACCAAATCCGCCATTAGCTGGATGTAAGCAGGTTCATCGTAAAAAGAGGGAATGTAGCGCTGTCCTTTTACCCAATGTTCCTTACCATCAAAGGTTTGTGCTAAAGCTTTATTCACCTGTTCGACTGCAATGCCGCTGGTGAAAACAGAATCAACAACCAACAGCGGATAAATCAGAATTTTGTCAAATCCTTCTGCTTGAATTTGCGGAATTACTTGTTCCGGCAAAAACGGCGCGCAAAAGTTAAAAGCTTTGAACACTTTTACTTTATCGCCCCATTTCTCCTGTAAATTCTTTTCAATTCCAGCGCGCTGCTGTTCAAAAATCGCATTGTGCGGCGAAACGAATTGACCGTGTTGGTGACTCCACTCGTGCAAGTCAAAGATTGCTAAAATCTTCGCCAGCGGCGGATAAATCCAAAGCGGTACTGGCGCAAACTTTGCCGTAAGCAAATTTAAAGCTTGTTCGTTGTAGTTGGCAAAATCGTCGTAGCTTTCGACTTCGCCGTAACCCATCAGCAATACAGCAACCCGATCATTACTTGCGGGTGCTGCAGATGTTTTGAAATCGATTTTTTCTGGAGAAGCAACCACTTTGTATTCCTCAATTTTATTTATTCTAAGAGATCCAGGCAGGATGAAGGGTGAATCTGAGATTTTTCATTTTTTGCGATCGCACGACTGACGTGCGCGGGGCTGATTCCCGATTTCTGCGCCCATACTTCCCGGTCAAACCTCTTATTTATCCTAGAAACCGGATTGATGAGCATCAGTCCTAAGTCGGTTTTTTGACCCTGACCCGAAATTCGTAGGGCAGCTAAGCTGGCAGGCCTCTAATTTTCACAATCCTGTTTCTTTAAGCTTTTGTGGGGTCGGCTTCGACGCCGCCAAAAAAGTTAAATCTAAATACAGAACAGCTTAAAACTAGAATCAGCCTTTGCTAAGCTTGACAGGAGATGGGGCAGGGGGGGATAAGTTTCATGTTTTCTTAAGACTCCCTGACCTTGCCTCAGATTAATGCGGTTTGGAGCGTTCCCAACATTTAACTTGGGGGGATACTCTTCAAACTTCACTCTATTATAAGTTTAACACCCTATCCCCAGGGGTAGTATATGATATAGTAGGCATATGATAAAGTTATGTTGCGAAGTATATTAACTTTCTTGACGAACTATGAGACTGGTAATTTGCCCCGGAGTCCACGAACCAAAGCTAACCGACTGTTTCCTGACGGGACTTTCGGGGCTTTGGGGACTGGCTGCCGATCGCCAAAACCAGCAAATAGTCGATCGTGTCAAGATTTTTCCCGCTCATAAATATCCGCCTTTTTCAGCTCTTGACATATTGCATTTTTTGTGCATGGAAGAGTTAGCAGGAGAAAGTCTAGTATTTGTCAGCTTTTCGGCAGGAGTAGCCGGGGCGATCGGGGCGGCTTGGATGTGGCAGCAACTCGGCGGCAAAGTCGGGGCTTTTTTTGCCTTAGACGGTTGGGGAGTACCCCTGGCGGGCAATTTTCCCATCCACCGAATCAGCCACGATCGATTTACGCACTGGAGTTCGGCAATTATCGGCAGCGGTGGAGAGAGCTTTTATGCAGATCCGCCGATCGAACATTTGGATTTATGGCGAGCTCCCCAAACGGCAAAAGGCTGGCACGTCAGCCAAACCGCCGCCGGGATTGAGACTGTCGCACCCACAACCGCAGCAAAATTTTTAGTCCACCTATTGAAACAATACGGAGTCCAATCAGTTGTTTAATCTTAATTTAGTATCCTCGGCGATCGCACCTATTGCCACCATCGCCCGCCTCGACAATTCTGTCTCTTCAGGCGCAACAAACAGCCTCAAACAGTGGTTAATATTTAGCGCCTCAGCATTTTTAGTCTCAATTCCAGTCTTCGTGCAAGCACCGTTAGTTCGTTTATATCCAACCATCAGTTTGCTGTCAACTATCCCCTGGTTCGTTCTGAGTTTAATTCTAATTTTCCGGCCAAAAACACAACTTTGGGGAGATTTATTATTAGGATTTGCCGGATGTTGGCTCGCAGGTTCTATCTATTGGGGCTGGTTTAGATGGGAACCAATTTTACATCTACCTATAGAATCAATTGGCTTGCCTTTTGCTATTTGGTGCTTGGGCAAATCTTGGGGAAAAGTTGGTGGCTATTTTTATTTAGGTTCTCTATTGGGTACTGCCATTACTGATTTATATTTTTACTTGACTGGGTTGATGCCCTACTGGCGCCAAGTGATGCACGCGGAACCGGAATTAGCTATGCCGATTTTTCAAAGTGCGATCGGTCAAATCGAAACTCCTTGGGGCATAGGCTGTGCTTTAGTTTTAATCGCTGTGTTGCTAACCGTAGGTTTGCTGAGTTTGCGCGGCACGCAACTGCACTGGCGCGCGTTTAGCGGCGCGGTGTTAAGCACGCTTTTAGTAGATGGTTTATTTTGGCTGGCTGCTTCTGCGGCTTAAGATTTATGATTGGTTCCTATGTTGATAATTTTTGACCGCAGATGTGGGCGGATTGACGCAGATTAACGCAGATTTTTTGATAGATGTAGTCTTGAGATTCCTGACTTCTTTAAGAAGTCGGGAATTTTGGTATTCAGTGAACAATTATGAGTTAAAATCTAAAATCTAAAATCTAAGAATCCCAAATCAATATCATGTCTTTCATTTCAATTCGCGGTGTAGAACATTATTACGAGTGGATAACGGCAGATAACAGTGCCCAACCTAGCGGCAAACCCGTGATGGTATTTCTGCACGGCTGGGCGGGCTCAGCGCGCTACTGGGAAAGCACGGCACGGGCTATTGCTGATGATTTTGATTGTTTGCTTTATGATATGAGAGGTTTTGGCCGATCGCCCTTGCCGAAAGAGCCTCCTGAGTCCAGCTACGAACTCGAAACCTATGCCCACGACTTAGCGGAATTATTAGAATCTCTGAATTTAAGCCGCGTCTTTCTCAATGCTCACTCTACAGGTGCTTCAATTGCTACTTTATTTCTCAACCTTTACCCTGAAAAAGTAGAAAAAGCAATTCTCACTTGCAGCGGGATTTTTGAATACGATGAAAAAGCCTTTACAACTTTTCACAAATTCGGTGGCTATGTGGTAAAATTTAGACCATCTTGGCTGGCATCGATCCCTTTTGCCGATCGGCTATTTATGGCCCGGTTTTTGCGCCGTTCCCTGCCTACAGAGGTCAGTCTGGCGTTTCTCAAGGATTTTTTAATGGCAGACGAGCAAGCTGCTATAGGTACAATGGTGACGGCCGTCAGCAAAAGAGCAGCCGAGGAAATGCCCCAAGAATTTGCGCGGCTGAGTGTTCCCACGCTGCTTGTGGCCGGAGAATTCGACCAAATTATCCCCGCCGTCATGGGAGAGCAAGCGGCCTCCCTCAGCAAAAAAGTAGAATTTGTTATAATTCCGAATACGGCTCACTTTCCGATGCTGGAGGATGCCGCAACATACTTGCAGCGAATTCGAGAATTTTTGCCAGCAGCGGCTTAGCTGAGTTATTGTTCATCTAATGTACGATCGGACAAGCAAGCTTTGAGAACGGCTTTTGCTCCGATCTTAATTTTTAATTCCTAATTTCTTAATGCGAAAGGTGGTACAATGAACGACCTCGACCAATACTATAAAGTGCTGGGACTGTTGCCGGGAGCTTCCAGAGAAGAAATTAGCCAAGCCTACAAGGATTTAGCGTTCATTTGGCACCCCGATCGCATCCCCAAAGACAATCCCAGACTACTACAGAAAGCTGAAGAAAAGATTAAGGAAATTAATCAAGCTCGCGAACAATTGCGATCGATTCAACCAAGAGGTCAGAATCAGAACGTTCAGCACAAACATACTCAGCACAAAAACACCCAGCAACAAAACACCCAACACAAACACAGCCAGTACCAAAACACCCAGCAACAAAACGCTCAGTACAGAAACACTCAGCAACAAAACACCCAGCAACAAAATACCCAGTATAGAAACACTCAGCAACAAAATACCCAGCAACAAAATACCCAGTACAGAAATACTCAGCAACAAAATACCCAGCAACAAAATACTCAGTACAGAAATACTCAGCAACAAAATACCCAGCAACAAAATACCCAGCAACAAAACACCCAGCAACCCAATACTCAGTACCAAAACACTCAGTACCAAAACACTCAGCAACCCAATACTCAGTACCAAAACACTCAGTACCAAAACACTCAGTACCAAAACACTCAGTACAGAAATAGTCAGTATCCAAACACCCAGCACCAAAACACCCAGCCACCACCGGCCACCCCAAAAGAACCCCGCTACTCTTCTGAACCCTCTTCAGGAAAATATGCTGGAAATTATGCGGGAAACTATGGGGGAAACCCTGCAGGGCCCTATTCAGAGGCGTCCCGCTACCAATCGCAGCCACCGCCATCTCAGTCCTCTCAGTCTTACCGCCAAGCTGGGCCGCAAGCTCCCGATTTGAGCGGTTCAAACTTCAAAGGAGCTTCCTTAAAAGAAAAGGATTTTTCAGGAAGAAACTTGAGCAATGCAAACCTGAGTGAAGCCGACTTAAGTGATGCTTTTCTACACAACGTCAATCTCACAGGCGCGAATTTGCACCAAGCAAACTTGTTCAGGGCCAATTTGTTAGGAGCTTGTTTGATCAATGCCAACTTGAGAGAAACCAACTTAATCGGAGCCGATTTGAGCGGTGCTGACTTGAGCGGTGCTGACTTAACAGGAGCGAAAATCGGTTACGGCGATCGAGTTATGGTCAAACTTACTCGGACTACATTAACAGGTACAATCTTACCCGACGGTACTGTTCATAGCTAAATTATTTACTTTTTAGTGAGTGGGTATAGGCGCGGGTTTTACCCGCAATATTTGCTGCAATTCCAAATACAAAAAAATTTGCCCTTTGCGAATTTGGGATAAAAACTTATATATTGTCTGCTAGAACAACCGCAATAAAATTGGTTCGTAGTGAGGGCATTAGTCGTCAGAATTGTATGAGGACTTGCATTCCTCGCTGCGTACCCATAATGCTTAAATTACTTGATATGATACTACGCGATCGCGATCGCACAAACCTAGTTTTTTTACCCGGTTCAAGAACGGCAGCGAGGTCTTTTCGTTCATCAAACCCCGTTTCTGTCTCCAACAGGGCTAATCTAGATTCATATTACAGCAACCGCCAAAATGGTTCCTGTTCTGTTTTTTCCTTCTTTCTTCTCCCTTCTTCCCTCTTTCTCCTTCTTCCCTTTTCCCTCTTCCTTCTTCCTTCTTCCCTCTTCCTTCTTCCTTCTTCCTTCCGTTATTAATTACTTCCGCCACGGCGATTGCGTAACTTTCGTCCAGCAGCCAGCATAGCGCCTCCCGCCATCAAACCCCCAATAGTCATCGGTTCGGGAACCGGCTCAGGTTGAACCGTCCCCACAGAACCGCCTTTAATAAATACAGCAGAATCTAACTTCCCATCGCCCACATCTTTAATGCGGATACTGAGAACATTCGTCTGATTTTTCTTGAGCAAACCCTCAAAACCTAAAACTTTAGTAAAACCGTCCAGCTTAATGATGTTAGCAGCAATACCTGTGAAACTTGGGTTGTCAATATAGTCGGGGTGATCTTTAGAGCGATTATTTGGATCTGGAACAAGATTATTAATCGTAACTGTTTTTCCGTCGCTCAATTTTGCCAAATTAGTGCCGTTCAGCAGCAGTTCAAAATCGTCATTATATTTAGAACCGCCGAACTCAGGAAACTCCTCAGAACCAAATACATATTGAAAGAATAACTTTTCAACCGTCCTATCAGCAAAAAAGCTGAGGTTTAGCTGAGTCAGATCCCCCTCTTCACCTTCAGACCCCAAGTCCGTGCTTAAATCGCTGTCCTTTGTCGTGAAGTTATCTTTCCGATTCTTACCCGGTATAGCGGCGACTTTACCAGTGCTCAGAACAACACCTGATGTCAAACCGAAGGGGTCATTAGTGAAAGTACCAAAAGCAGCCGAATTACCCGTAATTGAAACAGAGAAATTACTCAAGCCGGCTGTATTAGTCCCCAATAAATTATTTTTTAAAGTCTCCGTGTTATTAGTTGCCCCTACCGAAAATGCCATTGCTGGCGCTGCCAACAAACTCAGAGCAGTAGTTAATGTAGCTGTTAAGGCAGCAATTTTGTGAGTAATTATCATAAATTTTTCCTGGAAGATACACACCTGATCCTATGCACAACTTAATTTTTACATTATATAAGTATCAATGTCTAGTGCCTTTACAATAACTTTACACATAAGTGTATATACGCTTTCTGTGGTTATTCTTTTTGGTAGTTCTTGGCAATTAGTCAGCCTATAAACCTCAGCGCAAAAATACGGATGCAAAAATACGCGTCCACAGACTAATAATTTCAGGACTTACGCACTGGAGACAAAAAAACCGGGTTTTGAAATCTTTTGCGAGAGCCAAAATGACTAATGACTCATGAAAGATGACTAATGACTCATGAAAGATGACTAATGACTCATGAAAGATGACTAATGACTCATGAAAGATGACTAATGACTAATAGCTAATGACTAATGACTAATAGCTAATGACTCATGAAAGATGACCTCGCCCAAAAAAACCATACAAGCCCCCGATTCCTGTCGTAGAGAGATCAAAATTTTTGACCCTAGTTCAACATCCCAGATTCATCTCTGGAGTAAATCAAAAATCCTTCGACGCTCGCGCGACTCGACGGTTCGCCGAAGTCTAAAATCTAAAATCTCTAATCGACTGACTGATGACTAAAACCCCCTTGCTTCTCCTTCCCCGCGCCGATCGGCAGCCCCTTCCAACCAACCGTCTGCAGTCAAGACGATCGCATTGGCATTGCCCCAGCCGTCACGTTCGACAATCTGGTGTCCCCGCCGCCGCAACTCCGAAAGCGTCGCAGTCTCAAAACCTCCCTGTTCCACCATCAGGCGATCGGGCTGCCACTGGTGGTGTACGCGAGGTGCAGATACAGCATCGCCGACATTCATGTCGTAAACCAATACGTTCAGTACAATTTGCAGCACCGTGGTAATAATCGTGCTGCCTCCGGGAGCTCCCGCAGCGAGGCGAAATTTGCCATTTTCTGTCACGATGACCGGCGTCATGCTCGATAAAGGAGTTTTGCCCGGGGCGATCGAATTTGCCTCCCCGCCCACCAAACCAGACGACAAATTCGGCACTCCCGGCGCTGCGGCAAAATCGTCCATCTCGTTGTTGAGCAAAATTCCCGTACCCGCAGCCACCACCCCAGCCCCAAAACCGCCATTCACTGTAAACGTTAAGCTTACTACGTTGCGCTCTTTGTCAACTACCGTCAGGTGGGTAGTTTCGGGAGACTCCCACAGCAGACGGTTCAAAGTTTCAGCGTTAACAGCCTTTACCTCGCTGGAGGGTGTGGCTTTTGACATTTGGATTTGCGATCGTCTCAATTTGGCATAATTGCTGCTAGTCAGAGCTTTGACCGGTACACTCACAAAATCCGGGTCGCCCAAATACTCAGCCCTGTCAGCATAAGCAATCCTCATGCTCTCCGCCAGTAAATGTAACGTATCTGGACTTTGTTTCCCCAGCCTCTTGAGATCCGAATCTCCCAGAATATTTAAGATTTGCAACAAATGAACGCCACCGGAAGAAGGAGGGGACATCGCGCAAATTTCGTAAGTGCGAAAGTTGCCACAAACCGGATTTCGCCAAATCGGCGTATAGTTTTTCAAATCTTCCAGAGTGATAAGGCCGCCGTTTTTAGCCATATCGGCGGCGATCGCCCGCGCAATGTCCCCGGTATAAAAACTCTGCGGATTTTGTGCAATCTGCCGCAAAGTCCGCGCCAAATCCCGCTGCACCAAAAGCTCACCCGGCTGGTATAAAATGCCACCACGAGTAAAAACCTCCCGCGCCGCCCGGTTTTTTTTGAACACATCCTCTCGTCGCCCGGTAGCCGTGGTAAACCGCGAACTTACTGGAAAGCCATTTTCCGCCAGGGCGATCGCCGGCGCCACCACCGCAGCCCAAGGCAACTTACCATACTCGCGGTGCACCGTATAAAGTCCAGCAACAGTACCCGGAATACCCGCCGCCAAATGCCCGTCCCGACTTGCCCTTGGGCGCACCTTACCTTGCTTATCGAGGTACATATCCCGCGTCGCCCGTTTCGGAGATCGTTCCCGGAAATCCAGCGCTTGCACAGTCCCCGTTTCGGCCCGCCGCAGGAGCAAAAAACCCCCGCCGCCGATACCCGCCGAAAAAGGCTCCACCACAGAAATCGCCAAAGCCGTAGCCGCCGCCGCATCCACTGCATTGCCTCCCTGTTGCAGCACGGCCAGCCCCGCAGCGCTCGCCAGAGGGTGAGCTGAAACTGCCATCCCTTGTTTGCTGCGCTGTTGCTGCAAGGTTGCCTGTAGCTGCTGCTGGCAGCCACCCAACACCAAGACTGTTAGGCAACAAGTATAAATTTGGACTTTGCTCAAGAACTTTGGCAACATTTTTTACGGGTAAAGCGAGGGTTTTGTATAGTATAATTCTACGGTCGTCTTCCCTAAGACCTAACGGTACTGAGTTCAACCGCAGATAAATTACCTGTTATGGCAGAGGGGAAAACGATTTGACCCTGGGAGGCTCTCGCGGTACAAGAGGAAGAGAGAAATCAGGGACAGCTTAGGGCAATTTAATAATTAAACAAGTTTGAAAAATCATTTTTGTTGAGAAAATACAGATTTCACAAAAGCTGATGAACATAGAAAAACGGTGTTCTGGTTTATTGTAGGAAAAACTAAAGATGCAAATCATATAAAACCGTGTTCACAAAGCTTCTGAATTTTCAAATTATTTTTGTTTTTTAGCCTGGTTAAGCAACAGCAAAACAATCATTATTTTATGTGATGGCTATGCTAATCCAACACATATATCAATCCCTGCAAGTCGTAATTTTTTTACCCCACCCCAACCCTCCCCGAACCCGCTTGATCGGGAGTAAGAAATTCACCAATGATGCGAGGATTGCTATAGCATAATTATTAATTAGAGCCGTTTTTGGGCAGGGCGGTTTCATTCGAGCTAGGGACAATTCCCCGTGGTTTCCCCATGTTTAAAACGCCTGTGAAATCGTCTGCGGCGGGTAAGCATTCTTGGCACTACAAGAGTCAAATCGCGATTTTATTAATCATGAAACAGCCCTGTGTTTTTTGGGAGTTTTTCGACTGGTTAGTTAATCAATAAAACAGGATTTACTTACTCTTGATATAGTCGAATTTGATTAATAATTATAATTAAGCTTGTAGTAAAATATCAAACTCCTCGCTCCCGGTTCGGGCGCACGAAAAACAAATTTATGATTAGCGATTAACCGGAATCGAACTGAGTCAGGAACCGTTTTTTTTAGTAGCTGTATAGTTATTAAACCAATAATTTGGGCTGAGACCGGGTTTTTCTGGGTAAGTCTATTTAAGCAAAAAGATGCGATCGAACTTAGGACAACTCCAGTCTCCGAAAAAATCCCTCAATCCCTCGCACCCGTCGCCTTTGTGTCAGAAAAATTGACCGCCAAATAATAGTCTACACTCCGCCTGCTAAGCAGGGTAAACGCATCTAAATTAATTTGACAAACACCTAAATTTGTGCATTGCTAAATAACTAAAAAAACTTTCTAA
>NZ_JAUBRA010000046.1:0-60187 GCF_036701555.1 Microcoleus sp. Pol10D4 | reverse complement strand
CAAATAATTGGCAACATAACAATCATGTTGCCGGAATTTTAGTGTCTAATTTAGGGAAAATCAGTTCAGATATTGCCGAAGGAATATATTGGGAAATATCTGTAAATTCAAATTTCTTATATTTCGCCAAAACCGCAAAAAAATGATACTAAAATTAGAAAAGGTAGGCACAGATATTTTTCCTACACTGAATGTATGATAATCCTTAGTCATTAAAGCCAGAACTGCGGAATGTGGGCTGCAACATCGAAGCAAACAAACACTCCATCGTGCCATTTTCCACCTCAGTGCGACGCCGCATTAAATCAACTCCAACTACCCCATCTCCTGCCCATATCATATTAGCAAAAGCACTAATTCTACCGTCGGGAGTGTGGATCGCTACGGCGCGAGTTTCGCGCAAATATGTTTCGTCAAACCAACCCACTGAAAACTTTTTTTCCGCACCCTGAACCATTTGCAGCCACTCGTCGCTCACAAGTTTCATTTGCCGCATCAATTCGGAACTTAAAGGAGGTTCGTAAAATTCGATTTGATAGCCGGCTTTTGTAAGTCTGTTGATAGCAGTTCTCAAGTTTTGATTGCTCTTGCCTTTGAGAGTAAAAGTTTTGAGATTGACCATAGCTTCTTCGCCAATTTGCACCACTCGAAAACCGAGAGTAGAATACATTTCTAGATCCTGGGGCAAAGTTTGATAAAATGCTGGATACCAATCATTGCGATAGCAAAATTCTTGAAACCCTAGAATTGCTTCTTTGCGGTCTTCAGCAGGCCCGATGGGGTCTCCCAAAGCGATCGCACCTCTACTTTTCGGCACATAGGCGATCGTACTTTTTCCCGAAGGACTAAAATAATAAGATTTATCCGGAAGCAACGCCAGTCTCGCTAGCGTTGTCCGCCCGTATTTTGCTACAACTTCTTGAGCTTTATTCCGTTCCGAAATACTTGCCGAATTTCGCAGCAGCACCGGCCGCAGCAGCATTAAAAGTGCGTAACCAAGCGTTACCGTACCTACAGCATAAATCGAATCGGCAAAAAAGTTAGCAAACCGAGTTTGCGGAACCAACCCCGCATTGTCCGCCGTAAAAAACATGGCAAAAGTCTGAAATATAGCATCGTCCCAATCGAAATTAACCGCTTGTCCGTTAACTTGAAAACCCCGATCCAGAATGTAAAAACCCGCCGTCCCGTAAGCCAGTGTAAACAGCAAAGCCCCCAGCAAAACCCTGATTCCTTGAGCAATTGAAGGGCGATCTGATTTAGCTGTGAATGTCTGTCGCATCACCAACAACTGAAACAGCAGCACCCCTGAAAGCAAGCTTTCTTCAACATCCAATCCCTTGACTAAATGAATTACAATAGAAACGATTAACAATCCCACAGTCAGCAACCAAGCAATCCGCTTGCGCCGCAACAAATTAGTTGCCAAAGTTAGCAGCATAAATCCGATAACTGCTGCAAAAAAATGCCCGCTCGCTCGCACGGTAAAAGGGAAAAATGGTTCTAGCCAATTTCGGCGATCGGGTAAACTGGGAGTTACAGCAGACAACAGGTTAATAACTCCTACCAATCCGGTTAAAAATGATGCAGTCCAGAGTCCAATCCTACTTTTTTGGGGTAACACTGTTGACCTTTCTAATTTTTCTGTGTTGCCAGTGATATTTTAAACTGTTTTCCAACATAGCTCAAAGAATCGGCTAAATGCTTGTGCCAATAATTCCAACCGACATCTGGGCCAACAATCCCGTGTCCTCCCGGAAATTTGTTAAACTCGTTGGCTATACCCAAACTGTTTAATTGCTCGTGAAACTGTTGAGTGGAAATCAGAAATTTTTCGTCTGCTTCCCCCGCATCCAAATAAGCGCACAACCGCTGTTTATCTTTAACAGGGAGTTTTTCCACTAAATATTTAGGACTGTTAGCCTTGCCGCTTTGATCTGTAAAATAACCGCTGTGGCTGAACAGAATATTAAAATTATTCAAGTAGCGTAAACCGATATTAAAAGCTCCCCAACCCCCCGAAGATTGTCCTCCCATTGCCCAGAATTTGGGGTCTTCCAGCGTTCTGTAGCGCGATTTTACGATCGACACTAACTCGGAGCCGATCGCGCTTCCCACCTTACCGTTGGGCCCGTCAAAATACTGCGGGTCCCACAAAGGACTCGTACCCCGCTTGTCGTTCCCGTCAGGAGTAATTACAATTGATGGCGGCAATCTTTTGCTTTTATATAAATCGTGAAGCACAGAAGTAACAGCGGCTTTGTCCTGATAAGCGCGCGCGTCTCCGTGCCCGCCGTGCAGCAAAAAAATGACTGGATAGCGCTGTTTGAGATTTTTTGCGTACCCCGGTGGCAAAATTAAACCGTAGGTGCGCTCTGAATTCATAGCTGCACTTTTATATGTTTTGAGCTCAAAATTTAAGTTGGCATCTACTACTACTTTCGGAGGGTCTAACTGAGGTGCCCCGGCAATAAAAACGTACCAGTATCCAGTCGCACCGAGGAGGATAATTGTACCCGTACCGATACCTAAAACTTTTCCCAGCCACTTAGGCATACTTTCAATCTCTCTTTTTGGTCGGCGATCGCAATCCGTACATTATATGCAAGTATATTGTAGAACTGTAGGTGAGGTCGATCGCACATTGTGCAGCATTCTCAGTAACGGGCAAGATGCCGGTTCCACAGTTAAACAACAATACATTATTCAATTCTTTAATCTAAAATGGTATGACTTATCGAAATCCCGCTCCTACAGTTGATATTATCATCGAATTAGCCGATCGCCCGCATCGACCGATCGTACTCATCGAACGCCGCAATATTCCCTACGGCTGGGCAATTCCCGGCGGCTTTGTCGATTACGGGGAATCGGTAGAAACGGCGGCAAAACGCGAAGCTTTAGAAGAAACGAGTTTGAATGTAGAATTAATTGAGCAATTTTACGTTTATTCTGACCCAAATCGCGACGCGCGCCAACACACTATCAGTATTGTATTCTTGGCTTCTGCAACGGGCGAACCTCAAGCCGCCGACGATGCTAAAAATTTACAATTTTTTGAATCTTGGCAGATTCCTCGTGAATTGTGTTTCGATCACGATCGCATTTTACGAGATTATTGGCGTTACCGTCATTATGGATTGCGTCCGCGTTTGTAGGGTGAGGATTTTTTAACCGCAGATGCACGCGGATTAACGCAGATTGATTGCTATGATTTATCGGTGATTTATCTGTGTTAATCTGCGGTTAAATTCATCAAACTAAATTTTATGACAAGCTTGACAATATTAGGCGGAGGTGCTTGGGGTTCGGCACTGGCAAATCTGGGAGGCAAAAAAGGATCTCGAGTTAATTTGTGGTCGCGCAGCAGTTCTGTTAATCTAGAATCAGTTATAACAGGTGCGGATGTTGTTGTTTCCGCAGTTTCGATGAAAGGGGTGGGAGCAACGGTCGATCGACTGCTGGCGTTAGAGTTAAGTCCCGATACAATTATAGTTACTGTTACCAAAGGTTTAGACCCCGCGAGTACGCGCACTCCATCTCAAATTTGGCAAAATGCGTTTCCTAACAATTCAATTGTGGTACTTTCGGGCCCTAATCTTTCCGAGGAAATTCAGCAAGGATTGCCGGCTGCAACGGTAGCGGCGAGTTTGGATTTAACGGCGGCCAAGCAAGTGCAAAATATTTACAGTTCCGATATTTTTCGGGTTTATGTGAATGAAGACCCGCTGGGGACTGAGTTAGGTGGAACTTTGAAAAATGTATTTGCGATCGCCGCTGGTGTTTGCGACGGTTTACAATTAGGAACTAATGCTAAATCTGCTTTGCTGACTCGCGCTTTGCCGGAAATGATTCGGGTGGGAGTTCGTTTGGGAGCTCGTGCAGAAACTTTTTATGGTTTGTCTGGTTTGGGAGATTTGCTCGCTACTTGCAACAGTCCTTTATCGCGCAATTATCGGGTTGGTTTCGGATTGGCTAAAGGCAAATCTTTAGAGGAAGTTTTGCAGGAATTGCAGAGTACGGCTGAGGGGGTCAATACTACTAATGTGTTGATTAATTTAGCTAATCAACGCGGCATTGAAGTGCCTGTTTCTCGTCAAGTTTATCGCTTATTAAATGGTGAAATTACTCCTGAACAAGCTGTTTTATCGCTGATGGAACGAGCTTTGAAACCGGAGATTTTATAACCTGTACCACTAGATAGGTAAGGACTTAAGCAAAGCCTAAGTCCCTACCCGTAGCTGAAGTTTCAAGGATTTGCCTCACCAGTTGCTAGTTATGAATTAAGAGTTGTAAGCGACATTGGTTGAGCGGTCAGATTGATGTTTCCATCGCTCGGTAGAGAAAGAGTTTAAGGAATTGAAGATGAGTTGTGAATCCCAAACTCTTTACCTCATAGCTGCTACTTAACTCATAATTCATGACTTGCACAGCGAGTTGCACCAGCTTTACATCTTGCCTTTCTGCATTACCTGTTGAAGGTGCTGCCGAATTTCCTGCGCGTGCTCCATGTCAGCTTGCTGCAATTTTTGAAACAGCTCAGCACAAGGCTGAGAACCTGTTTCCTGAGCATCTTTCATGTAAGTATCATAGGCTTTCAAAGCTTCAGACTTGTTTTGCAGAACTGTTAACAAATCATACTCGAGGTTGCTGATGACGGTATTTCCGTTAGTGTTCATAAACTGACCCTCTGCTAGGATTTGTCCCAAGTTTCACCGATCCGGGGATGACTATTCATCTATCTAGAAGGGTAGAAATTTTTACTTTCCGCCGTAATAAAACGCAACTTCTTTATCTTTCAGCGGGGCGAAGTCAGCAGCAACGAGCATTTTATCGAGCTCGTTTTGAGGCAGATGTTTGACACCGATTCGGACAATGCGCGATCGCATTGTATTTGACACGCCACTGCGCTGTCTGCCGGCTTCTAATCCCATCACTTGCTTATAGAGGTCTAATTTTGCCTGCGGAATCGGAGTACCGTCAAAGTCGATTCCAGAGGCGATCGCAACATCGATCGCATCTGCACCAGTTGTAGATTGAGCCGCTGAGTTTGTTTCTGAAGACATTATGCTATTAAATCGAAGTTTGTTGTGGAAGCATTTTATCAGATTACTCTTTAATTTGGTTAAATTTGTCAATATTAATATTTTGCGTTTGCATGAATATTTGACGTTTGCATAAATATTTGGCGTTTGCCCGAAAGTCCGCCGGGGGTTTAAAGCCCAGTCTCACAGAGCAAGTCCACTTCAGTGGACTAAATATAAAAATAAAAAATGCTTTCCAGTCGTTTTGAGAGGACTTTTGCTATTAGACAGGGGTTAAAACCCCGGGCGGACTGTCGGACTGACGAACTAACAAAGTGCCAGACTTAATTACACTGAAAAAAACAGCTTGACTTCGCTCAAATCCACATTTCCGCCGCTAACAATTACGCCAATCCTCGCATTTTTAGCCTGCACCACACCGGACAACAAAGCCGCCGCTGCTAACACTCCCGTGGGTTCCACAACTATCTTCATGCGTTCCAAAATAAAAAACATTGTCTGGCGAATTGCGTCTTCGGAAACTGTTGCCATATCATCAACATAATGCAGAACCAAAGGAAAGGTTAATTTCCCCAAAGATGGCGTGCGCGCGCCGTCAGCAATCGTATCCGGGTTAGTAACAGTTTGTAGCGTTTTCGTGCGGAACGATCGCGCCGCATCGTCTGCTTGCTCCGGTTCTACCCCGATTACTTTACACTGCGGAGACAAAGTTTTTGCGGAGATCGCGCATCCCGACAGCAAACCCCCGCCACCGCAACAAACTAACAGCAAATCCAACTCCCCAACTTCGGCGATTAATTCCAGCGCCGCCGTACCTTGTCCCGCAATCACCCACGGATGATCGTAAGGAGGAATAATTGTCAAGTGCCGTTCGGCGCCAATTTTAGCCGCTAATTCTTCGCGGGAAACTTGAGTGCGATCGTACAAAATAATCTCTGCGCCGTAGCCGCGAGTCGCTTCTTGCTTGACTTTTGGCGCATCTGCGGGCATGACAACAGTAGCAGGAATTCCCAACAACTGTGCCGCCAGGGCGATCGCCTGCGCGTGATTTCCCGAAGAAAAAGTCAGCACTCCCCGCTGTTTTTCAGCTTCAGATAGCTGCATCAAAGCATTGCAAGCACCCCGAAATTTAAACGAACCCGTGCGCTGAAAGTTCTCGCACTTGAAAAATACCTGAGAATTTGTGCGTTTGTTGAAAGTTTCCGAAGTCAGCACCGGCGTCTTGAAAGCTTTGCCCTGCAAGCGATTTGCCGCCGCCTCCACATCGGCGAAACTGACTGACAAGGGATTTTGGGCAAAGAATTGGGTGCTCATAGATTTTAGATTAGGGCGATCGAGGACTCTATTTGTAGGGTGAGCATTGCCCGCTTCACTCTTACCATTAAATTAGAAATTTTTATCATACAATACTTCGGACAGTTTTTAAGCAACGAGAGTACCATAAGATAGGACGGAGGGAAGGTTAGGGTGATTTAAAATTAAGTTAGGGTCTAAATCTAACTTGTTAATAAAGGTGTAAAGTAGATGTCTGTTGAATTCCCGGCGTTTATAAGAGGCCATTGAAAACACGAATAGCTCTGGAGATGAATGACGATTATAAGCTTCATATTTGGCTAAATTTAGAGCAATTAGACTGGCATTAAAATGAAAACAAAGGCGTTGACTACTACGAGATTGACAATCGGATAAACCCGTAAATTGTTTGGCATCACGAAAAATAAACTCAATCTGAAAACGAGCCTGATAATACTCAAATTTTCTTGAGAGCGTAATATCGGTGCTCAATAATAAAATATTTTTATTTTACCGTCTGGTTGAACTTCAGAAAGGCAAGCTAAACGTATTTTACATTTCAAACAACAACTCCATAATACTAATAAATAAAGCTTAACCCGGCATAACTTCTTTGATAAAAGTTAAATATTTTGTAATTGCTCAACTAGGGAAAAAAAGCGAGCCATCAATAGAGAGAGCTTGTTGAATAGATTGATAAGCAGTTAAACCTTGACGCTTCCCAGTATTGACAACTGAACGAACTGCTGCAAATAAATCTCGCCCCCATGGAGAACGGAAGCCATTAGTCACACGGCGAAATATCACGCTCATCCTAATCGCCTGTTCACTACTATTATTCGTTGGTGGAATCCCCGCATCTTCCAGAAATAGAAATAAATTGTCAATTAGCCCACCATAGCGTTTTCGTAACCGGATACCATCCGGATGATGTGGCGCTAAATTTAAAATCCCGGTTAATCTTTCCTGTAAATTTTCTCGGTATCGCTTGAGTCTGGCATCGTCGATTTTTTCTCGTCGTCGATGGATGATAAAAGCCCTTAATAATAACCTCTTCATCCCTGGGGCAAAAATCCTGTCCCCAGCGTCAATTGCATATTGGCAATCGCGCCGTTGATGAGCCAAACACACTTGCCATTGTGGTGCGGGGTGATTTTTTTGAGCGCTAAATAAGTCTGACACCCAGATATCAGGACGATGTTCTCCTAGAACTTCCTTAATTACTCCAGTGCCTCGACTCGGGCGGATGACGTGTAAACAAACATCCTGGTTCTGAAACACCCACTCCCACTCCCAATGTCCGTTAACTCTCGCACTCGTTTCATCTGAACAAATTAATTTTGCCCGCCGCAACCGTTGTAGTATTTGACTTACTTGGTCGTCTAAACTGGTTTTGACTTTTGCCAACAGGTTTGCGATTGCTCCTTCGGAAATCTTGAGTCCAAAAACGGATGCAAATATCGACGATAGCCGTTCGTAGCTGATGGCATGAGTGTAACGCAGATATGTGACTAAGCTTTGAATAGAACTGCCAAACGGTGAACCTGGTTCCATTCCCAATGGTACAGGTGCAACATACTCAGCCTGACAGCAGGCACACTGACCACCATAACGTTCGATTCGGGTGATGATGGGGCGAATTGGGGGTAGTTCGATTTTTTCGTAGACCGATTGCAATTTTTGTGCGACGGCGGTGACTTTCTCTCCACACTGGGGGCAATTTTTGAGTTGGGCGATGATTGTTTGGTCGGGCTCAGGATGTAGTTCTCTTCCCCCTCCTGCTCTTCCTACGCTCCCTGCTCTTTTTACTCCCTCAATTTTCGATGGCTTAATATTGGCCTTGAATCCCTTCGACGGCGGAGTGCTAGAATTTTTGCTGGTTTTGGTGGGAACTTTATTTGGTTTTGCTTCCCCTGTAGTGGCTAAAGCGGCGGTAAGTTTTTGGATTTCTTGCCATAGCTCTACTATCAAGGCTTCTTTCGCCTCGTTCGATAGTTGCTTTAAGTCTGGGAGTTTTTCCATTCCTTCATCTAATGTCTATCTCGTCTTCTTGTCAAGGGGGTTGAGCAATTACGAAATAAGTTAAATTCAGCATTTTTGATTAATAAGCTTTACTAAACATGATTGATGTGGCTTAATACAAAAGAATCTAGAGGCACTTTAACACCGAAAACCGCCAATTAAGGTAAGTTTACAGTATCTTTATATTGTAAAGTTACCTTGAGTGTCAATAAAATATTAAAATAGCAACTCGCGACTCGAATTCAAGAGGTAAACCTTGAAACAAATTGGATTAGTAGCGATCGGACGAAATGAAGGGCAGCGCCTCCGCCAATGCCTAGTCTCGGCCACAGACAAAGTTGCCCGCGTCGTCTACGTCGATTCCGGCTCAACAGACGGTAGCCTAGAGTTAGCCCGATCGATCGGAGCCGATACAGTAGAACTAGACTTATCTATACCGTTTACCGCCGCACGCGCCAGAAACGAAGGCTTTGCCCGCTTGCTGGAACTAGCGCGAGACATCGAATTTGTCCAATTTGTGGACGGTGACTGCCAATTGGTTGACGGCTGGCTCCAGAGAGTCGCACAATAACTCGCAGCCCAACCAGAATGAGCAGCAGTCTGCTGGCGCGCAAGAAATTCCCCGCAGCCACAGCTTGCAGGATCAATTTTGATCTAAAAACACTACTCAAACTAAAACAATAATTCAATGGATACACTCAAAAAGCCAGCGCACATTGCTATTTATCTGCATTGCCTGTTCAATGGGGGTATAGAGCGGGTAATGTTGAACTTAACCCGCAATTTTGTAGCTCGCGGTGTCAAGGTAGATTTGGTAATGAACTTTCCCGGAAATCTTGGCCTGTGGGACTTTCCCCCGTCGGTTCGGATTATCAACCTTGAAGCTGAAAAGATATTAACAAGAGTTCCTAAATTAGTGCGTTACCTGCGACAGGAACAACCCACAGCTTTAATGTCAGCAAATCATTTTGCTAACGAAGTAGCACTATTGAGTAAGCATTTTTCTGGCTTACCGACACGGGTGGTGGTATCAGAACACACACATCTTTCCCAGGAAGTGGGAAATTCCTCTCCCTTAACCTTTAAGCATTGGTCGCCTCTGACAGCGCGCCTTTTCTACCCCTGGGCCGACGGCATAGTAGCAGTTTCTCAAGGAGTAGCTGAAGACGTAGCGGCTATAACTGGCTTAGCTGCCGAGCGAATCCAGGTAATTAACAACCCAATAGAGATTGATGAAATCATAGAAAAAGGTAAAGAACCTTTAGACCACCCCTGGTTTAATTCCCCAGAATTGCCTGTAATTCTGGGAGTGGGGAGATTAGAAAAGCAAAAAAATTTTTCTAACTTAATTAATGCTTTTGCTAAAGTACGACAGGTGCGATCGGCTCGGCTGATGATTTTAGGCGAGGGGTCAGAGCGGGAGCGACTAGAATATCTAATCCGCGAATTGGGCTTGGAAAATGACGTAGCAATGCCCGGTTTTGTAAGAAATCCTTTTGCATACATGGCACGATCTACAGTATTTGTATTGTCTTCATCTTGGGAAGGCCTGTCGATGGTACTGGGAGAAGTAATGACTTTGGGAACCCCAATTGTTTCTACAAATTGCAAAAGCGGCCCGTATGAACTTTTAGACGGAGGCAAGTACGGCGAGCTAGTTCCAGTAGGCGACACTGAAGCGCTGGCACAAGGTATTTTAAAAGTATTGTCCGGTCAAACAAAGCCTGCCGATCCAGCTTGGCTTGCCCAATTCAACCTGGATGGTACTGCTCAAAAATATCTGGATATTCTTGGCCTCACTGATTGCGAATTCCGCTCAGCAGTTCCGGTAAAATAATTACAATACTCCTAGGGGCGGGTTTTACCAAAAATTTACAATTCCGACTATCAATCTACATCAAACCGCCCCCAAAGAAAGCGACAGAATGTGATTATGGGCAATTCCACTGGCGGCAGAGAGACAAAAATGTAGGGCTGGCTCACCGATCGATGCAGTAAATTGCGAATAAATAACTTAAATTTAGCATTTGTGACGGAGCAGCACTCAGAAGTATTGGTGTTGTTTAATGCACCATAATCTACCAGTAGTTGAACAGCGAAGACAGGAACTCGTTGGGATTTATGTTATAAAGATATTGTGAAGTTAGCTTAACAGTTACTAAAATATTAAAATAACAGCTCGTGAATTTAAGAGGTAAGAGTTGAAACAAGTTGGATTAGTGGCGATCGGACGAAATGAAGGGCAGCGCCTCCGCCAATGCCTAGTCTCGGCCACAGACAAAGTTGCGCGCGTCGTCTACGTCGATTCCGGCTCAACAGACGGTAGCCTAGAGTTAGCCCGATCGCTGGGAGCCGATACAGTAGAACTAGACTTATCTATACCGTTTACCGCAGCCCGCGCCAGAAATGAAGGCTTTGCCCGCTTGCTGGAACTAGCGCCAGACATCGAATTTGTCCAATTTGTGGACGGTGACTGCGAAGTAGTTGATGGATGGATCGATCGAGCCTACAGCGAACTCGCAGCCAAACCAGACGTAGCAGCAGTATGCGGGCGCAGGCGCGAACGATACCCCGAAGCAAGCCTCTACAACCAATTGTGCGACATCGAGTGGGATACCCCCATCGGCGAAACCAAAGCCTGCGGTGGCGATTCCATGATGCGCGCCACCGCATTTCAGCAAGTCGAAGGTTTCAATCCCGCACTAATAGCCGGCGAAGAACCCGAACTGTGCTTGCGGCTTCGCCAAAAAGGTTGGAAAATCCTCCGCTTAGATGCAGAAATGACCCTGCACGACGCGCAAATGACCAGTTTTGTTCAGTGGTGGAAGCGCGCCCAAAGAGCTGGTTACGCCTACGCCGAGGGTTCCTGGATGCACGGAAGCGAACCAGAGCGCCATTGGGTCAAAGAAACCCGCAGCACCTGGTTTTGGGGCTTAGTCTTGCCAGCCCTAGCCTTGGCAATGATATGGCCGACAAAAGGCTGGAGCTTGTTACTATTGAGTGGCTACCCCTTAGCAACCTATCGCACCTATAACTATTATCTAAAGCATCGGGCTTTCACCACTAAAGACTCAGCCATTTACGCTTGGTCTTGCGTATTAGCCAAATTTCCCCAGCTACAAGGTCAAATCCAGTTTCACCAGCGCCGATTGCTGGGGCAGCAGAGCAAGTTGATCGAATACAAAACAACCAACTCTATTCATTCAGCCAGCTAGAATTACAGCTAACGTCCCAGAAAGTCAACCCCTGAATAGCAAACAAATGAGTGATCAACAATTAAAAGTTTTACTAATTGTAGAGCAGTGCAATCCTGACTGGGCATCAGTACCTTTGGTGGGGTACAATTTTTTTCAAGAAATCAATAATTTAGCTGATGTAACCCTCGTCACCCATATTAGAAATAAACCAGCTATCGAAAAACACCCAGAATACGAAAAAGTTGTCTACCTTGAAGAAGGAAAGTTAACCAAACAATATTATAAAATAGTCGAAAAAATCACCGCAAACGGGCGAGTCAATTGGCCTCTTTATAATACCTTGAGCTACCCAATTTATGAAGAATTTAATCAGCAAGTATATGAAAAATTCAAAGAAAAAATCCTCAACGGAGATTATGACATAGTTCATGCAATTACCCCGATGATGCCGCGGTATCCGTTTAAGGTAGTCAGTGTTTGCCAGCAGACTCCTTTTATTCTAGGCCCTGTGAATGGGGGCATTCCCTTTCCACCAGGTTTTCAAGAAACGGCAAAACAAGAATTTGCTCAATTCAACTTTTTGAGAGCAGTTGGTCGAGCATTAATTCCAGGTTATGTAGAAACTTACAAAAAAGCCGACAAAATTTTAGCAGGTTCAACATATACTTTAAATATGCTAAAAGATTTGTTTGCAATACCGGATCAAAAAATTGATTTGTTTTACGAAAATGGCATTTTGGAGGATTTCTTAAACCAGACAAGTATCCCAATTAAAGATGTTAGCCATATCAATCTGCTTTTTGTGGGTCGATTAGTGCCTTACAAATGTGCCGATATTGTCATTGAGTCTATTGGGAAATTAGAGCAGGGAATTAAAAGTAAAATCCGCTTAACTATAGTAGGAGATGGGCTAGAAAAAAATAACTTAGAAAACCGAGTAAAGGAGCTTAATCTAGGGGAAATAGTTAGTTTTGCCGGATGGGTAAATCAACAAGAAACTCTGGATTATTACAGGAAAGCAGATATTTTTTGCTTCCCTTCAATCCGAGAGTTCGGGGGCGCAGTGGTAATGGAAGCTATGGCTTGCGGACTCCCCTGCATAGTTGCCAATAACGGCGGTATTGGTGAATACGTGAATGAAGAAACTGGTTTTAAGATCGAGCCGATTTCTAGAGAGTATCTAACACAGGAGTTGACAAGTAAAATTAAGCTGTTAGTCGAAGATGATCGCCTGCGGGAAAGTATGTCAGCTAAGGCGATCGAAAAAGCCACAGAATTTGCGTGGGAAAACAAAGCCATGAAAATAGTCGAGATTTACGAAAAAATGCTCGCTGAAAAAAGTGTTAGTGCATCGACATAGTAGAGCGATATTGTTGAGTTAAAAATTAGAAAGTCGGTACAAAATGAAGGCAAAAATTGGATACTTTATTCCACAATTTCCAGGACAAACACACATTTTTTTCTGGCGGGAGCGACAATTTCTTGCAGAACTTGGAATTGAAACAGATTTAGTATCAACTCAACCGCCCCCCAGAGCGATCGCTTCTCACGTATGGGCAGAAGAAGCTCAAAAAAATACTGTTTATCTATTTCCCTTTGCTGCGAAAGATTTTATTAACTCAGTCGTAGAGGTTCTCAAAGCTGGTCCCGCGGCATGGTGGCAGTGCCTCGCAGTTATTGCCAAAGCGAGTGACACATCCTTATCTCAAAAGGTGCGACTCTTGGCCTTGGTTTTTGTTGCTGGCAAACTAGCAGGGTTAGCAAGAACAAAAGGTTGGTCGCACATCCACGTTCATTCCTGTGCCACTGCCGCCAGTATAGCGATGTTCGCCTCATTACTCTCAAAAGTATCGTATAGCCTGACGCTGCACGGCCCCCTAACTGACTACGGCCCTAACCAAGAACAGAAATGGCACTTTTCTGCTTTTGCAATAGTCATTACTAAAAAGCTTTATGAGGAAGTGAACAAATGCCTTGCGGGTCATCTTCCTCAAAAGGTTGAAATAGCTCCTATGGGGGTTGACCTCTCGCGTTTCCACAGAAAAACACCATACTCCGCATGGAATGGAAGTGATGCTTGCCACATTTTTAGTTGCGGACGTCTCAACAGATGTAAAGGTCATGCGGATTTGATTGCTGCGATAGATATACTCCGAAAACGAGGATTTAATGTTGAGCTGCAAATTGCTGGAGAAGACGAACAGGGTGGCAGTGGCTACCGCCTGGAGTTAGAAAAGCTGATCGAACAGCTTGGCCTGAAAAGTTGTGTTAGCCTTCTCGGTGCGGTGTCTGAAGATACCGTCAATGAGTCCCTAGAAAAAGCACAGGTATTTGTCCTTGCCAGTTGGCACGAACCTCTAGGTGTCGCCATCATGGAAGCGATGGCAATGGAGATGCCTGTAGTAGTTACAGGGTCAGGAGGAGTAAAGGAGCTTATAGATGACGGGATTGATGGGCTACTTGTAGAACCTGAAGCCCCCGAGCAATTAGCAGATGCGATCGCCAATCTCCTCCAAAATCCAGAACTTGCTTTGAGCATCAGTCAGGAATCCCGGAAAAAAATCATGGCCAAATTTAGCCACGGCCGCAGTGCAGAAACTTTAGCTCAGTGCTTGGAAAAACTTGGAATAACTAACCCGTCTTAGTTATTCCAAAGAAGAAATTTAATCTAAAATTACATAAATCCAGTTGGGCCCAAAACAAGTTATGCGAATTTTAATTGTTGCTCAGAATGCCTCAACTAAATTCGGCGGCGAGTCATTGCTGCCGGTCAACTACTTTCGGATACTTCGATCGCGCCAAATAGAGACATGGTTAGTGACGCACGCCCGCACCCAGGCAGAACTCACAGGGCTGTTTCCAGAAGATGGCGATCGAATGCACTTTGTAGCCGACACTTGGCTGCACAGGCTGCTTAACAATTGCGGGCGATTTATTCCTGCAAGAGTGAATGACTTTACTTTTGGGCTGCTCTCTCACCTGTACACCCAACAGATGCAGCGACGCATTGTCCGGCGGCTGGTGAGCGAACACCAGATTGATATTGTACACGAACCGACACCAGTCTCGGCAACAGTTCCTTCGTTGATGTTCGGATTGGGAGTTCCGGTAGTTATCGGGCCGATGAACACGTCGGTTAAATTTCCTCTGGCTTTTCGATCGCGTCAAAATCCTACCATTGATATTTTAATCGAGATCGGTCACCAGTGCGTCGATTTCTTCAATCGTCTTTTTCCCGGTAAAATCAAAGCCGAGACGCTATTAGTGGCAAACGATCGCACGAAGCAGGCACTTGCATCTGGGGTGCAGGGTAAAATTATTGAACTTGTGGAAAACGGCGTGGATTTCTCGGTGTGGCGATCGGACTCTAGCTTATCAAGAGCAGCGACCGGGCAAGTTCATTTTATTTTTTTAGGTCGGCTGATCGACTGGAAAGCTGTAGATTTGCTGCTGGAAGCCTTCACGCCCGTCGTGGCTCAAACTGATGCAGTCTTGGAAATCATCGGTGATGGGGACATCCGAGGGGAACTCGAAGCTCAAACAGCTCGTTTAGGTATCGACAGCAGCGTTGGATTTAGTGGCTGGCTGTCTCAGGAGCAGTGCGCTCTCAAAATGCAACAAGCTGATGCAATGGTTTTCCCCAGTTTGCGGGAGCCTGGGGGGGCTGTGGTGATGGAGGCAATGGCAGTGGGCTTGCCAGTCATAGCAACGAACTGGGGCGGCCCCGCAGATTATCTGAATTCCACTTGCGGTATTTTAGTAGAACCGACTTCTAGAGAAGTATTTGTCAAGGGACTGACAGATGCGATGCTCAAGCTCGCTCATTCACCAGAATTGCGGCAGAGTATGGGTTCTGCGGGACGGGAACGAGTCCGGCAGCATTTTGATTGGGAACGCAAAGTCGATCGAATACTTGAAATTTATCAACAAACGATCGACGATTGCCCGAAGCATTAGGTAGCCGACCATTAAAGCATAAAGCAGCAGCTTTCAGGTTGAAAGCTGCTGCTTGGGGGTGCTAAAAAAGTATGTGGTGGCCCAAAGACCGCGCTCTACATCCTAGCTAGCTAAAAACGGGTTAACCCGTTAGTTTGGTTAACCCGCGAACTTGGAAACATGCAGATCAATTAGTTTTGCACTACCAGCTTAACGTTGGCATTTTGCAAACCGCGCTGCTTGACTGCTGCCAAGGTCTTGTTAACTGCGTACTTCTGGTTGATGGAGTTGATTAACTCTGTTTGATTGTGTTTTTTGGCGACGCCCCAGAGGTCGGCAATCAGGTCAAAAGAACCATCGCTATTGCGAGACCAACCCAGGTCATATTCGCCTTCGAGAATCGCCACGATGTCGGAGCGAACGCGCTGACCATTATAGCCACGAACATCAGCTTCTGACTTGACTGAAATGCCCAAGTCGCGCAGGGAAGCTTTCAGGATTTCGGCATCGGTGATTTTGGTACGCAGTGTGCTAAAGTGAGACATTGGATTTCCTCCTAATACAACTGAGAGAGAAACAACAACGGTCTGGATTTAACGGTGCCGCTTGGCGGCTCTTGAATCGAACTGCTAGCTGTTGCTAGCCTTTGCTCCTGTTTGGACCAGGAGAAAGCTTTTAGAATTCCATTCGCTGGTATTCAGCGACGGAAGACGCAGCGGGCCGTGCACGCTGTCTAGCCCAATCTCGCAGGGCGGTGACCTGTTCGGTCATTGTTTTAGACAGTGGCATTGTGGATTTAATGGCCGCGATGATGTCTAGCTGCGTAAACTCTCGATCTTGAGCGAAGGCTTCGTACATTGCGGCTACTAGCGCTTGCTCAATCTCTGCACCTGAAAAGCCCTCGGAAACAGTGGAAAGTTGCTCTAAATCGAAGCGAGTAATTTCCCGACGGCGCTTTGACAGGTGAATCTTGAATATATCTTGGCGTTCTTCCTTGGTAGGCAGATCAACAAAGAAGAGTTCGTCGAATCGCCCTTTCCTCAAGAATTCTCCCGGCAACCGCTCGATTCGGTTGGCTGTTGCCATTACGAAGACTGGGGAAGTCTTTTCTTGCATCCAAGTGAGGAAGGAACCGAAAATCCGGCTGGAGGTGCCTCCGTCTGAGTCTGCCGAACCAGTGCCTCCTGCAAAGGCTTTGTCTAGTTCGTCGATGAAGAGGAGGGCTGGAGAGATGGATTCTGCGGTTTTGAGGGCATTGCGGAGGTTGGCTTCCGAGCGACCCACCATCGAGCCGTCGTAAACTCTACCCATATCTAGCCTCAGCAGGGGCAGTCCCCAGAGGCGGGAGGTGGTCTTAGCAATCAGCGATTTTCCGCATCCGGGTACGCCGAGAATTAACATCCCTTTTGGTTGGGGCAGACCGTATTCTCTCGCCCTTTCTGTAAAGGCGTTGGAACGCTGTCTCAGCCACCGCTTCAGCTCTTCTAAGCCGCCGACTGCATCCAGGGTTTCGTCTTCTTCAATAAACTCTAGAATGCCGTTGCGCCGAATTAATTGCTTTTTCTCCGAAAGAACTATGTCTACTTCTTCTTCTGTGAGGCGCCCAGTCGAAACTTGGGCTTTGCGATAAACTTTTTCAGCTTCGTCCTTAGTCAATCCCAAGGCTGCTTTTAAAAGTTTTTCTCGCGCTTCTGTGGTAATGCGTCGCGATTTCGTTTGCTCCAACTGACCAGACAATACTTGGTTTAGTTCCTTCATGTCTGGCAACGCGAAGTCTAATACGACTACTTCCTTTTCTAGCTCGATCGGAATTTGCTGCAAAGGAGACATCAGTATAATTGTCTTTTGCGTTCCTTTGAAGTTGGCGATCGCATCGCGCAACCACCTCGTTACCGGAGGAGAATCTATAAAAGGATGCAGATCTTTGAAAATGTAGATGCTAGCGTTACTGTTGGGTTCTCGCTGCCTGATCACCCATTCAATTGCTGCCTCTGGGGAGACGGTGTTGTGTTGGGTGGTGGTGCGGGGTTGACCATACTCCACAATGCCGTGAGTTACAGTCCAGATAAATACTCGTCGCTGTGGTTTCGCTTGAGCTATTGTCGAAATTGCTTGCTCACACCGCTCTTCCTCGGATGTCACGAGGTAGATCAGAGGATATTGAGCTTGGATTAGAATACTGATCTCTTCTTGCATAGTCCTCGACCCACTAGAGACGGTGCTATCTTTGCTGAATCTCAATGCTGCCCTTCGCTCTCTTACTGAAAATTTCAGTTTTAGCTTTTTGGGGAAGCAAGGCATTCTTAGCAGGGAACCAATTCTTCCTCTCCCGGTTTGGCTGTGCTGGCACTGACGCCTGACACTTGCTTTACTGGAAGATCCTGTTCAGCCAATACGCTCGGCTGACTTGTTACGGATGCCAGTTCTCCATCTCGCATTACTACTGAACCCGTGCATTCTGGACAGTTGTATACCCGATGGGTTTGTCCGTAGGAGGCTTCTACTTCGTCAACCAGTTCGGGATTTCCTAGGTAGAAGACAATTGCCCTTTCTGCAATTGATGACATCGGTTCAGTTTCGACTGCGGCTCGGATTTTGAGCTGGCGATGCAGTTCTGGTGGAAGATACAATGTAACTTTTTGCTTTTCTTGCATATGACAGTGAATTGACTTACCCGGGTATGTATATCAGATTAGCCGCTTAATTCTTTGCTGTCAAGCCTCTATGCTGCTTTAGCGTCATCTTGTAATATTTCGTTACATTTGAGGTGACTCTGGGGCAGTTAACAACGCAAAAGTTGGGATTGTAGCTGATGAGGCCGAAGTGCATCGGCAGGTATGGGTAGCGTCAAGGACGATCGACCAACTATAAATATGAACAATAGATATATAGGAGTAGGGCCAACAAATCCTTTGAGTTGCCATCTGGGGTAAGGTGCGCCATCAGCACCCAGCCCGCTCATGAGGTTACTAACTTTGGGCGTTTTTATTTTGAAACCAAACTCCCCCAAACAGTTTTTATAGCTTTAAGTGTGAAAAATCCGAACGTGAAATAACCGTTTTCGGCTTTTGATCGGGCTCAGATTTAACACACCTTGACAGGGCTAGCGCTCAGCACCCTATGGTTAGACTTTTTGGATGACCTTGTGTAAGGTATTACGCACTTACTTTTTTTGCCCAAATGCTCGCGACAAGGACTCTAGGCTGCAAAATCTTAAATTTAGATGGGTGTCAGCTTATCTTTAATAGGACAGTGCTGGGTAATATATACTTGGATGCGGACCTGCTAACCTGAAATTTTTAATTTTAGATATCAAAGAACTGACTGATGGATTTAGACCAACAGATTCAAGCATTGATCGAAAAAGCTCCGCCCGACGGTTCGACGCCAGAAATCTTAAAGGCGATCGCCCCGGCCCTGGTGTTAATTGCCCAACAGCTACAGCACCTCGAATACTCGATCCTGCAAGCGGTAGACCAAAGTTGGGCGATCGTGGTTTTGAGCAATCTCAAGCAACCGGGACGGGAGAAGAGGGTGATTTATGCTTGGAACAGTATTAAAGATGCGTCGCAGGCTGCGGCTGCTGGGGGCGATCGCCTCAGACCGGTGCTTTTGCCTGTCACTCACATTTTATTTCAGATGATAGCTCTGGAAGGTCTAGACAGCATTGTTTTTTTTGAAAGTCCCGGAAACCAGGAAGTCGGGACGGAAATCCCTCGCGAGCAAGTACAGAGTTTAATTAACGTTTACTTGCAACAGTATCTATCGGCTCCACCGCCGGATATTGCCTAAACAACTCAATTTTCTATTAATTGGTAACAGGGCATTAGGCATTGGGAATTCCCCATTACCAATTCCCCATTACCAATAAAGTGTAACTTTTTAACCTCTAATAAAGCCTACTCAAAACGTATTCAGCCAAATCAATCAAAGCTTGACGGGACTCTGAATGCGGCAGCGCAGCTAAGTATTCGACGGCTTTCTGTGCGTGATTTGTGGCTAGTTCTCGCGATCGCTCTATGCCTCTAGAATCTTCTACCAGTGCCAGGGCCTGCTCTATATCTCCTTCTTGGGCAAATTCGCGTTCTATGAGAACTTCCAAGTAAGGTTTTTCTTCTAAAGCGAATAGTGCGGGTGCTGTCAGATTACCGCTTCTGAGATCCGAGCCTGCAGGTTTCCCCAAAGTTTCCGTTGAAGCGGTGAAATCTAATATATCATCTACTATTTGGAATGCCAAACCAATGTTCCGACCGTAGTTGTACAAATCGTCTGCTATTTCCGCTGAAACCTCGCTCAAACAGCCCGCTGCTTTGGAACTGTTGGCAATTAAAGACGCTGTTTTGTAATAACTTTTTTCGAGGTACGCTTCGATCGACAAGCTGGTGTCAAATCCATTGAGTCCCTGTTGAATTTCCCCCTCAGCTAAATCCATAATCACTTCTGAAAGCAGTTTGACTACTGGCAGGTTGTCGAGATTTGCCAAATGCCAGGAAGATTGAGCAAACAGAAAGTCTCCCGCCAATACTGCCACTCGGTTGTTAAACCGACTGTGAACCGTCGGCACTCCCCGCCGCAGATCCGACTCGTCCACCACGTCGTCGTGCACGAGACTAGCTGTGTGGATCATTTCCGTGATTTCAGCGAGGCGGCGGTGTTTTTCTGTGATTTCCCGATCAGGCATAGTCGCCTTGGCCATCAACAGAACGATCGCGGGTCTCACTCGTTTTCCCTTTGTGCCGAATAAGTATTCTGCAGCCGCGTACAAGATGGGATGACGGGCACCCACTAACTGTTTTAAGTTTTCTGTCAACAGTCGCAGGTCTTCTTCAACCGAGGAAAATAGGAGAGTGCTAGAGATCATGGATACGCCGACTCAAGCCGTAAAGTAACAAAATTTTACATATCATATCTTTATTTTAAGGTAATTCTCTGCAATAGAAAAGAAAAATCTAGGCGATCGGCAGTTATTTGTCATCTCCACCCGATGGTCGTCACCCGACTCCCAGAGGCGAGTCGCCGGCTGTCAGAGGGGTTGCCCCTATTGTATCGAATTGTTAAGGACACTGCCAAAAAATCTCTAAATCCCAGAAACCCTGTGTTATTATAGGCATTAAGGATTTAAACAATTCTATACATTAAGTACAGCCAGACTGGCAGGTAGCTTTTAGGTGCCTGTAAAAGTTTCGTAGAGCCAGCCTTGTTAGTCGATCGCAGCCAAAATTTCTGGGACAGATTTTTAGTTCCTCGCGGCTAAAAGCTTTCAGAAGTTAAGAGTAGCGCATCTTATGTGCACGGTAGCTCAAAGCAGCTAAAGTGGATGGTTTTAGGCTGTTTAAGCATCTGTAAAGCAGTAAATCATTATTGATGACCGGGAACGCCTAAATGTTCCCGCAGGCTTGATATGGAAAAACAGCCTTCAGAACCAAGGCATGGTCTTGGGTGCTGACTTAATGTAGTAGGTCTTGAACTTGTCCTCCTCCTCTTCGTCCTTGACTTTTGGTTCTAATTATGATTTATCGCGATATTCCTCTAATTATTCCCATTCTGGCCGCCGGCTATGTAATGACTATTTATGTACTGCTGATGTTGGCCCAACGCAGCGCTAAAATCACTCGATTGGGCGAGTAGTGTACTGCTGGGCAGCCGAAGTCGGCAGCAGCGTCCTCGCTTCACCCTTGAGAATTCGGAATACTCAATAATAACCCTGCCTTGAATGCTTGCGCGCAAAGGCAGGGTTATTATTTACAATTGCGGGCATCGTGATTTTCTGGGCTGCTAGTTACTGCAACACGTAGCTACAGTTATCGATGTTCAATGCCAACAGCCTCAGAGGCAGGATATTATATTTAGTACCAGCTTGTATCGGTCACAGCAAGTTTCATGCCAGGGAAACTCTGCCCATGTTCCGAGAAAGCTATTAAATTATTCTCAAAAACGCTGAGTTTGAAGTTGTCTGCTATGGTGTCAAAAATCGCAATATTCCTATTTTTTAGGGCAATAACTTACAGAAATAAAACGCGAAATTTCTGAATGGATTAACCTGCTTGCTCAACAGAAGGAATCCATAAACTTGCACTGAATCACATATTTCATCAAAGGGTGCTTAAATTGCTGATTCAGGCACATAGTCTCTGTCATTTATTCACGGATTATCAAGAAAAAAATTTGCTAGAGAGAGCCACAAAACTAATGTTTAAGTGGAAAATGTTCTAGATATAACTGTATGTTAGAAAAGTAATTGCCAATCTTACTGACCTATTAAAGCTCTATTAACTTTTAATTGAAAAAACAAAAAAACAGAGTAGAATTTGTCAGAAATTATCCAGCTCCACTGCCTAAATTGTTGTCTGAGGCAGACGAACTAAAACAAGTTTAGATAAATCTGATGCACAATGCTTTACAAGCGATAGAGAATTGCCGAGTTTTAAAAGTATAGGTGAGAGAGAAAATCAGAGCCTGCTCGTCAGTGGCAACTGAATTACCCGGAAATTTTGCCACGAATATTTGATCCGTTCTTTAGCACAAAACCCGCCGACGAAGGCAGCGGGTTGGGACTGGAGATTGTTAAAAAAAGTGTGGAAAAACATTCGGGTAAAATAGAAGTAACATCAGTTATCGGTCAAAGGACGTGTATTGTGTCAATTTCGATCGCCGTTGAGCGCGATCGCACTAAAAGTCCTACCAATGCGCGACAAAAAATGCAACTCTAGACCGATGTCAAATCTCGATTGCGGTTAGCGTACTGCGACTGTAAAATCGGAAATCTAAAATGGTATTAAGTGCCGGTTCCCCCTGCATCTATCCCCCTTGATTTGCCCATGTCAACAACAGTTTATGATACCCAAAGCTTGCTAGAACAGGCGATCGACCCCAAACCGCCGGTGCTGCCTCCAGACACACCCTTGAAAGTCGCAATTGCTGCCATGACTGAGGCGAGTGCCAGTTGTATTTTAATTGCGTTTGAGCAGCAATTGCTCGGAATTTTTACAGAACGCGATGTTGTGAAAATAACTGCTAGCGAAATACCGCTAGCAGGGGTGGCAATTTCTGAGGTGATGACTGAAAACCCGATCGCCATTTCCCTCGATCAAGCGGGGAATATCTTCAAGGTATTGAGCATATTGCGATCGAATAGAATCCGTCATTTACCCCTCCTAGACGAAGGTGGCAAGTTGCTAGGCGCTATCACCTGCGAAAGCATCCGTGAAATCCTCAAACCGGCAGACTTGCTGAAAATGTGGCGTGCCGAAGAAATTATGACTACACAAGTAATAGTTACCTCAAGCAGCGCCTCAGTTTTAGAAGTCGCAAAACAGATGACAAACCAGCGGAAAAGCTGCATAGTCATTTGCACGGAAAGCGACAACAAAAATCAGAAACCTGTAGGCATAATTACAGAACGCGACATTGTTAAATTCCAAGCTTCTGGACTAGATTTCGCAGGTACTCCCGTCACCACCGCGATGAGTTTTCCGCTGATACCGTTGCAGGTAAAAGCCACCTTGTGGCAGGCTCACCAGTTAATGCAGCAGCACCGCATCCGACGCTTGGTGGTGGTGGACGAGGAAGGATATTTAGCCGGAATTGTGACTGAAATTAGCCTGCTGCAGGCATTAGATCCGGTAGAAATGCACGCCAATATCGAGCTTTTGCAGGAAACAGTTGCCGACAAAATTCAGGAGTTAAACAAAATGAACGAAGAATTACAAAAAGAAGCGTTACAGAGAACAGAAGTCGAGGAAAAACTCCGAGTTTTAAATGATAATTTGGAAGGACAAATCAAACAGCGAACTTTAGAATTAATTAATACCAACAGTCAGTTAAAAAAGGAAATACAAGACCGCACCAACGCTGAAGCTGAAGTTCGCCGCCTCAACACCGAACTCGAACAGCGAGTTCTAGACCGCACGGTTCAACTAGCAGCCAGTAACGAAGAATTACAGCAACAAATTAGCGGTAAAAAGTTGCTCGAAGAAAAATTGCACTTTTCTGAAAAGAAAGTGCGCGCCGTTTTTGAAGCCATGACCGACATCGTTCTCGTGCTAGACAGTCAGCGGAACATAGAAGTTTTGCCAACGAATGTGGCAGCGGCTTCTGAGCCTGATTGTGATATAGTCAGCTTGACCATAGAACATTTTTTTGACGACGACAACCCGGATGATTGGTGGGTGTTAGTTCAGCAAGTGTTAGAAACACAACAAACTCTCAATTTTGACTACAGCTTAACAGTTTGTGGTCGCAAAATTTGGTTTTCTGCCTGCATTTCTCTGTTTTCAAAAGATGCAGTCATTTGGGTTGCCCGCAACATCAATGCTCGCAAAATAGCCGAGTCAGCGCTGTCCCAAAAAAATGCAGAGTTATCTCATACCTTAGAAGAACTGAAGCGGACTCAAAAAGAACTCATTCAATCAGAAAAAATGGCAGCCCTTGGACAGTTAATTGCTGGAGTTGCTCATGAAATCAATTCTCCTTTAGGGGCGATTCGCTCTTCTGTGCAGAACATCGCCGATTTCTGGGCCGAACAATTGCAGCAGTTGCCGATATTTTTTCAACAGCTATCCCCGGAACAGCGGCAGGATTTCTTTGCTTTGCTACACACGTCCAGCCAAGGAACAGATACATTATCTAGTAAAGAAAAACGTCAGTTAAAAAAAATTTTGCAGGGGCAATTAGAATCAGAAAACATTGACGACGCCGCCAGTCTTGCCTGTACGTTATTAGATATCGGCATCGGCAATAATGTAGAACGTTTCTTGCCTTTGTTGAAAGACAGCCAAAGTAGAAACATTGTACAAACCGCCTACCAATTTGCTACGGTACAAAAAAGCACTAAAAATATTGCTACTGCTACAGATAGGGCAGCAAAAATCGTTTTTGCTTTGAAAAGCTACTCTCGTTACGATCAGTCGGGTTCCAAAGTAATCGCTAATATTACCGACGGTATTGATACTGTTTTAACGCTTTACCACTACCAAATCAAACACGGTGTGGAAGTAGTCAGAAACTATGGTACTAATTTGCCCTCTGTGCTATGCTATCCTGATGAACTCAATCAAGTTTGGACAAATTTGGTTCACAATGCTTTACAAGCGATGGGCAACAAAGGAGTGTTAAAAATTGATATCAAACACGAAGCGAACGCAATATCAGTCAGTATTACCGACAGTGGTACCGGCATTCCCCCAGAGATTATGCCGAGAATTTTTGAACCGTTTTTCACAACTAAACCTCCAGGGGAAGGCAGTGGTTTGGGATTAGATATAGTTCAAAAAATTCTGGAAAAACACCAAGGTGAACTGCAAGTAGAAAGCGTGCCAGGTCAAACAAAATTTACTATATCCTTGCCCATCGGAATCCCTTGATAGCAATTTAAAAAAGAGGGAAATGCCCAAATTTTAAAATTTAATAGAAGTAAAGTTTTATGCCTAAACCAGTAATTTTGTGCGTTGACGATGAAGTTGTGATCTTAAATAGTTTAAAAATTCAACTGAAAAAAGAATTTGGGGATGCTTACCTCTATGAAGTAGCAGAAAATGCAGATGAAGCTCTGGAAATTATGGAGGAAATTCAAAAAGAAGATGAAAGTGATATTTTGGTCATAGTATCTGACTGGTTAATGCCAGGTATTAAAGGAGATGAGTTTTTGATTATGGTTCACCAAAAATATCCCAAAATTGTGAAAGTCATGCTGACGGGGCAAGCCGACGAAGTAGCAATAGCACGGGTGAAAGAGCAAGCAAACTTGCACCGTTGTTTGTACAAGCCGTGGGAGCGCAAAGAATTAGTAGAAACTATAAAATCTGGTTTGACAAAAATATGAGCAATAAACCTGTGATTATTTGCGTGGATGACGAACCGATAATTCTTGAAAGTTTGAAAATTGAGTTAAAAAAAACCCTGGGAGAAGAACACTTATTAGAAACCGCTGAAGGGGGCGAAGATGCTTTAGAGTTAATCGAGGAATTACTGGCAGAGGGCTGCGAAATCGTAGCAGTGATTTCCGACTATTTGATGCCGAATATCAAAGGAGACGAATTGCTGAAGCAGATTCACAGAATGTCCCCTAAAACTATCAAAATTATGCTGACGGGGCAAGCAGACCTAGAAGCAGTGGCGAATACTATTAAATATGCTAAATTGTACCGATACATATCGAAACCTTGGCAGTCAGAAGATTTGAGGTTGACGGTAAAAGAAGCGATTAACAGCTATTTTAGGGACAAGCAATTAGCGGAACAAAATGCTCAACTCCAAAAGCTGAATCAAGACTTGGAAACTTTGGTCGAGGAGCGGACTGCACAACTGCGCTTGTCTGAGGAAAAGTTTGCTAAAGCTTTTCGTTCTTCTCCCAATCCGATTACTATTACCAGACTTAATGACGGTCGTTATTTAGAAATTAATGAGGCTTTTTGCCAGACAATCGGTTATTCAACTGCAGAAATTCTCGATCGCACGGTGCTTGATTTGAATTTTTGGGAAAATACACAAGCTCGCGCCGAGTTGTTTAAAATGTTAGATGAAGAACAAATTATTCTCAACTACGAATTTGATTTTCGCACTAAAACAGAGGAACTTAGAACGGGGCTGCTGTCAGCAGAAATCATTGACATTCATGGCGAAACCTGCGTGATTTCTGTGATTCAAGATATTAGCGATCGCAAATTAGCCGAAGAAAAACTCCGATCTGTAGCGGCTTCTTTAGCAGCAGCGCAAAGAATCGCCCGTGTCGGTAATTGGGAATGCGATTTCTCGGCCAACACAACTACTTGGTCGGAAGAGTTATCTCGGATTTTTGGACTCGATTCCACCCAGCTTGCGCCAACACTGACTGAGTTTTCGCAATACGTGCATCCCGATGATAGACAAAAGTGGCAAACAACGATCGACACTGCTATTGCTAGCGGGCAATCTTACACTTTGGAATATCGAATTCTGCGACCGGAACCGAAAATTGCTACGGATAATTGCCCGTCACAAATAAGTGAAGCCGGCTTCATCCGCTACATCGAAGCCAGAGGAGAAGTAGTTGTCAATCAACAAGGGCAAGTGACAAAACTATTCACAACTTTGATGGACATTACTCCACGCAAGCTAGCAGAAATAGCCCTTGCAGAGAGCGAAGAAAAATACCGTCATTTAGTTGAAACTTCTCAAGATATTATCTGGTCTTGCAATGATCAAGGACACATTACTTTTGTCAACCAAGCAGTTAAACAAATATACGGCTACGAGCCTGAAGAAATGCTCGGCTGTACTTTTAGCGATTTTTTAGCTCCAGGAGAAATAGACTGGAAGTGGGAACTTCAGCAGCGTTTGCTGACGGGAAAAACTGTGTTTCAGTACGAAAATATAGTATTAGGAAAAGACGGCCGAAAGATTGATGTAAATACCAAGGCGATCGCGCGCATGGACGCTGAAGGAAACATCATCGGCACAACAGGCACTGCTAGCGATATTACCGAACGTAAACAAGCTGAAATAGCCCTGCAAAAAGCCAAAGAAGAAGCCGACAGAGCGAACCGAGCAAAAAGCGAATTTCTCTCGAATATGAGCCACGAATTGCGAACTCCCCTCAACGCAATTCTCGGTTTCAGCCAACTGCTAGCCCGCGACCCAGACCTCGGTGCCGACCAACAGCAATACTTAGGAATTATTACCCAGAGCGGGGAACATTTGCTCGTTCTGATCAACAATATTCTGCAAATGTCAAAAATTGAAGTCGGGCTGGTGACACTTAATAATAGCACCTTCGACTTGCACAAAATGCTAAAAAATACTGAAAATATGCTGAAGCTGCAAGCCGAAAAAAAAGGGTTGCAGTTAATTTTTGATTGCCCACCAGATCTACCTCGATATATAGAAACTGACGAAAGCAAGTTGCGACAAGTATTGATTAATGTAGTAGGAAATGCTATTAAGTTTACGGCAGAAGGTGGTGTTAATTTGAGAATCAAACATGAGTTGTTGAAAACTAAAACTCATGGAGAGATTACGCCAAGTGACAGTTGCTTTTTGCTATTTGAAGTGCAAGACACTGGTTCAGGAATTTCTGCGGAAGAAATGGAGAATTTGTTTAAACCTTTCGCGCAAACAGAAAGCGGGAAAAAAGCTCAAGAAGGAACCGGTTTAGGCTTGCCAATCAGCAAGCAGTTCGTTCAGTTAATGGGAGGGAAGATGACGGTAACAAGCACCCTCGGTCGCGGCAGCATTTTTAGATTTGATGTTAAAGTTTTGTTGCCTAATGCAATGGAAATTCAGGTGGCTCAAACAGCTCGCCGAGTGGTGGGTATTGAAGCCGGACAGCCAGAATACCGGATTTTAGCTGTTGACGATCGCCTGGAAAGCCGCTTGCTGTTGGTCAGAATGCTGACATCGCTTGGCTTTGCGGTGCAGGACGCTGAAAATGGCCTTCAAGCTGTGGAAATGTGGTCGAGTTGGGAACCTCATTTGATTTGGATGGATATGCGGATGCCGGTGATGGACGGTTACGAAGCTACTAAACAGATTAAAGCGCATTTGAAAGGTCAAGCAACGGTGATTATTGCTCTGACTGCAAGTGCTTTTGATGAGGAGCGATCGCTGATTTTGTCTGCTGGTTGCGATGATTTTGTAGCGAAGCCTTTTCGGGAACAAGTGATTCTGGAAAAGATGGCTAAGTATCTGGGAGTCCGCTATGTTTATGATCGAGAAGCTTCGCTAAGTTCTGATGCTACGGTGTCCGCCGAGGTTTCCACGGCAACTGAAACGGCTGATTTGGCTTTTACGCTCAATACTTCATTTTTGGAAGCTATGCCTGCTGAATGGGTTGATGAATTGTATTCTGCGGCGGATGCGGTTGATAACGAAGAGATTTTTCGGCTGTTGTTGTCGATTCCTGCTATTAATGCTAGTGTCCGCAGCGCGATCGCCGATTTAGCCAATAACTTCCGGTGCGATCGGATTATCGATTTGATTGAGGAATTTAGAAAGTGTTGAAGGATGAAAGAAGAAGCGAGCATCTCAATGAAAGCAGCCCAGCTAGAAATTGGAGTTAGGAGCCAGGATTTAGGAGCCAGGAGGAAAGAGTCAGAAGGAAGAAGAAAGAAGGAAGGAGCCAGAAGCCAGAAGAAGTGTTTTTACAAATATGAGATGCTTCCAACAAGAAGGGATAGGGGCAGGTTCAGGATTATTGATGATGTAGGTCGATCGCCTATTTGTAAACTCGCCTGCTATAGACTAATTTACTTGTAGCCAAGCTCCACACCCTCGTAATCCTCAGTCATTCCCAATTCTTTAATCTCAAATCTCAAATCTCATATCTCAAATCTTAACTAGGATAAGTTCTGTAAATATAAAAGGAGTTGATTGAGGAGGGAGTGCTATAATAAGTATTTAACCAGTTTTCCTAATTTCAATAATTCTTAAATTAACAAAAAATAGCGAGCGATGACCAACAATCAAATAGAAGAAAATAAAGGCAACATATTAATTGTTGACGATACTCCAGAAAATTTGCAAGTTTTATCAGCAACGCTGTCCGATCGGGGCTACAAAGTCCGCGGCGTAATTAACGGCAAAATGGCAATCAGGGCCGCGCGATCTGGTTGTCCCGATTTGATTTTGCTCGACATCAAAATGCCGGACATGGACGGCTACGAAGTCTGCAGACAGCTCAAGGAAGATCCGAAGACCTCCGAAATTCCCGTTATTTTTATCAGTGCTTTAGATGAAGTATTGGACAAACTAACCGCATTTCAAGTTGGAGGGGTAGATTATGTCACCAAACCGTTTCATGTAGCAGAAGTTTTAGCGCGAATCGAACACCAACTGACTATCCAGAGACTGAAAAAACAATTGCTCGATCGCAATAAAGAACTGCAACAAGAAATAATAGAACGCAAAAAAGCCGAAGAAGCAGCGGCCGCTGCATCCCTCGCAAAAAGTCAATTCGTTGCCAACATGAGCCACGAATTGCGGACTCCTCTGAACGCCATCCTGGGTTTTACCCAAGTCATGAGCCGCGACTCTTTGCTCAGCCACGAAAATCTCGAAAATCTCCGAATTATTAACCGCAGCGGTCAACATTTGCTGGAACTAATTAACGATGTTTTAGACTTGTCGAAAATAGAAGCAGGGATAATTGGCTTAGATCAACGTAGCTTTGACCTTTATCAACTCCTCGACACTCTCGAAGAAATGTTTCAAATAAAAGCTGAAACAAAAAAAATGCAACTGAGATTTTTCGTGGAGGCAAATGTTCCCCAATATATAAAAACTGACGAAAAAAAGCTGCGCGTTTGCTTAATTAACCTGCTAGCCAATGCCATGAAATTTACTCAGGACGGCGGCCGTATTTGGCTGCGGGTGAGCGTGGAAAGCAACCAGCAACAGCCGGCAGAATCAGAAATTCATCCTAACTATACCTCAGTCGAGCCATTATTAATTTTGTTTGAAGTTGAAGATACGGGAGTTGGCATAGCAGCAGCAGAAATCGATACTTTATTTGATGCTTTCGTGCAAACACAAGCGGGGAGAAAAGCGGCTGATGGTACGGGATTGGGTTTGACAATTACTAAAAAATATGTGCAGATAATGGGTGGAGATATTTGGGTAAAAAGTGTTTTAGGTGAGGGAAGCAGTTTTAAATTTAATATCCGAGTATTTGCGGCTATTTCGTCTGAAATAACAGTGGCGACATTGCAGCGGGTGATCGCACTAGAAGCAGATCAACCAATTTATCGGATTTTAGCAGTTGACGACAATCAAGAAAATCGGCTGCTGCTGGTTAAAATGTTGCAACCAATTGGTTTTGAAGTCCGAGAAGCGGAAAATGGCTACCAAGCTGTTGAACTTTGGGACAGTTGGCAGCCTCATTTAATTTGGCTGGATACGCGAATGCCAGTAATGGATGGTTTTGAAGCTGTCCGACAAATTAGAGCGAAAGAGAAACAAACTCAGTGGCGAACTGTAATTATTGCTCTGACTGCTAGCACTTTTGAGGAAAAAAAAGACGAAATTATCGCCGCAGGTTGCGACGATTTTGTGCGGAAACCTTTTCAAGAACAAATCCTTTTTGATAAGATGGCTTGCTACTTGGGAGTGCGCTATCTTTATCAAGAGTTGCCCCGGCTCCCAGTCGGGGCTTTACGGCGTTATTGTGTGAACGAAAAACCCGATTCATTTTTCGGAGGGCTGCTGGCTCAAATGCCTCAAAGCTGGGTGAAGGAACTCCATGACGCAGCTAATGATGTTAATGAAGAGCTGGCGATTCAACTTGTCGATCGCATCTGGGAAAGTCATCCAACTTTAGCTGAGGCTTTAAAAGATTTGCTTGCCGATTACCGACTAGACAAGATAATGGATTTAACTCAATCGAGTTTAAAATAAATGGATAATAGCGAAATTAAAGTATTGGTGGTTGATGACCAACCAAGCAATCTGCGGTTCTTATCCAAACTGCTAACATCCCAGGGGTATCAAGTTTACCGAGCTATTTGCGGTCAACTGGCGTTGAATGTTGCGATCACCCATTGCCCGGATTTAATTTTGCTCGACATTAGAATGCCGGAAATGAACGGTTATGAAGTTTGTCGGAGACTGAAAGCGACACCAGAAACCGAACAAATTCCGGTGATATTTTTAAGCGTATTAGATGAAATGAACGATAAATTACAAGCTTTTCGAGTAGGAGGCGCCGACTATATTACTAAACCATTTCAAGTAGAAGAAGTTTTAGCGCGCATCGACAAGCAAGTCCGCTTGCAAAAACTGCAACAGCAATTAAAAGAACAAAATTATCAACTGCAACAGTCACAGTCGCTGCTTGCTAGCATATTAAATAGTTCATTAGACTGTGTGGTGGCTTATTCTGCTGTCCGCAACAATGAGGGAAATATTGTAGATTTCCAGTGGCTCTTGATTAACCCGGCCGCTGAAAAATTTTATGGGCTGTTATTAAATGAGATAGTTGGCAAGAATTTGTTAGCCAAAGTTTCCCAAGTTAGCAATAAAAGGTTATTTGATTTGTATGTTTCTGTAGTAGAAACAGGAGAAACTGTAGACCAAGAATTTTATTATGAACAGGAGGAAGATACAATTGTTTGGCTGCACATTGTGGCGGTCAAATTAAACGATGGTCTGGCAGTAACATTTCGTAATATTACCGAGCGCAAACGAGCAGAAATTGCCCTCCGAGACAGCGAAGAACGCTTCCGCGCGATATTCGAGCAAGCTGCGGTCGGCATCGCTAAAACCGCACTTTGTGGTAAATTTATGCGGGTCAATCCCGGCTTTTGTCAAATTGTCCGCTATGCACAATCTGAATTGTTACAGCAAAATTGGGAGGCAATTACTCACCCAGATGATAGAGAAGTGGACAGAGAATACCTGCGCTCGCTGTTATCTGGGAAGATTCAAACTTTTTCTGTGGAAAAGCGTTTGCTATGCAAAGATGAGGCAGTGCGCTGGGCAAATGTTACTGTTTCGGCAATGCGCGATGTCAAGGGGACGCTGCAGTATTTGATTTGTGTGATCGAGGATATTTCCGAACGCAAGCTGGTACAAGAATTGCTGCAAGAGAGTTTAGACACTCAAACCCGCTACGCTCAAGAATTAACTCGTTCTAATGCAGAACTAGAACAGTTTGCTTACGTGGCTTCTCACGATTTGCAAGCGCCTTTGAGCACAATTGCTGGCTACGCTCAACTATTAGAAAAACGCTTTCCCAACCAACTTGATGCCCAAGGGAATAAATTTATCCGCAATATTGTTCATTCTTGCGAGCGGATGCAGGCGCTGATTGATGACTTGCTGGAGTATTCGCGGGTCGGTCGCAGTCAGAAACCTTTTGAAATGATAGATTGCAATCGGGTTTTTGAGGATGCTTGTGCTAATTTGCATTTGGCCATCCGCGAGAATCAAGCTTCAGTTACTAGGGGAAATTTGCCAAGGGTAAAAGGTGACTGTTTTCAACTGCTGCAACTGTTTCAAAATTTAATTGGTAACGCTATTAAGTACCGCAGCAGTGAGGCGCCGGTGGTGCAAGTGGACGCTTCGCGTCAGGGGGATAGCTGGGTGTTTTCAGTGCAGGATAATGGTATTGGGATTGCCTCACAGTACCATCCGCGAATTTTTCAGATTTTTCAGCGCTTGCACACCCAAAAACAGTATTCGGGAACCGGTATCGGTTTAGCGATTTGTCAAAGAATTGTCGATCGGCATGGCGGCAACCTGTGGGTAGAATCAGAACCCAATCGAGGCTCGACTTTTTATTTTTCTATTCCTATACCAAAGTGAAGTCAGCAGTCCGCCTCAAGTAGTCAATCGATTTTAGATTGTAGATTTTAGATTTTAGATTTTAAGAAAGCGACCCCACGGATGAATTCGGGGGCTTTTCACCAAATTGCTTGATTGTCACCCGTCCTTTACTTAAGCTTTAAATATCTTTATCTGTTCTTTACAAAAATGCTTATAAAGTGTAGCATATTCACTGATGACATCGAGCTAAAAATCTATCAATATAAGTCTATTAGCTCTATCCTTATACAACTTATAAATCAGCGGTGCGCGCAAGACTTGTTAATTTTTTTCAACTGTATCCAGAGCATCTTGCTTTGGGATGCAATAGTTTCCCTAGTAGTTCGCAAAGAAGGATTTGCTATGTGTTTGCAGTTTGCCGGTTCTCGGACAGACTGTCAAGTGAAACAAGCATGATTCGCAAACCTTTGCAAATCGAGAAAAACGGTAAATTACTGCAACACAATTTCAGTGTTCTCAGCCAGATTGACCGGATGATGGCAAGAGATACTTTGCAGGTACTCAGACACGGCTCAAAGTCCCGTAACCTCACAAAAGACTTTCGGAGTGAGGCAAAGCCGTGAATTATAAAAAGAAAAAATTTACTCTTTTAATAGCCAACGATGACGAGGACACGCGCTTTTTGGTGAAGGAAGCACTGGGAGAAGTTCGATTAGCAATTACGAGCGAATTTGTGGAAAATGGAGAACAAGTGCTAGATTACTTGTACCGTCGCGGTCAATATCTTGGTAGCAGCAATTGGCATCAGCCAGACTTGATACTTTTGGATCTGAATATGCCGAGGCTGGACGGACGAGAAACACTAACTTCGATCAGATCTGACCCCCATCTGCAACAAATTCCAGTTGTAATGCTCACAACTTCCCACCGCAGAGGAGATATCTTGCTTTGCTACCGCTTGGGAGCCAATTCTTTCATATCCAAACCAGTCACTTTTGAAGGCTTGCTTGAAGTAATGAAGACTTTATGTGAGTATTGGTTTGAAATCGTTTCACTCCCGCCGGATATGTAAGTATTAATGGAGCGCTAAATGCCTAGTTTGAGTGTATAGTGAATTTAATAAGCCGAAATATTGGCCTATCGCAAGGATCGCTCTCAAAACAAAAAAGTTGCCTTCGACTCGCTCCGAACGCTATAGTTGTGTTAACACGTCACCAATGTCTGAAAATTTTGTTGGTTGAGGATGACCTCGGAGCTCCGACAATGATCGAAGACCTTCTAGGGTCATTCAGCGAGTCTCTATTTCTCCTCCAAACTGTTACGTCTCTGGAGAGAGGAGTCGGGTGTCTGGAAGTAGAAAAGTTTGACGCGGTACTATTAGATTTGTCAGTGTCAGACAGCTTGAGGGGAAGCGAGGCGATCGCAGTTTTGAAAGGGCGATGGCCCACATTGCCAATTGTGGTGCTGACAGATATCAGCGATGAAAATATTGCCCGGTCTGTATTGCGCTGGGGCGCTCAAGATTGTTTGGTAAAGGGAAGATTTCACAGAACTCTGCTGGTGCGGGCAATCCATTACGCGATCGAACGCCAGCAAATCGAAGAACAATTGCGGCAGCAGGCTCTGCGACAGCGGCTGTTGGGCAAAATGATCGAACATATTCGATCGTCAATAGATCCGGCAAGCATTCTCCAAAGTACCGTTGCAGAAGTGCGCCAATTTCTCCAAACAGACCGCGTTTTAATTTATCGCTGTCAGGATTGGGTGTCTCAATTGGACGGGGAAGAGCAAAAAGGTGCGATCGTCGCAGGTGACGGTTTGCCAGAAGGTTATATTGAAAACCAAAATATTAGTGCTGCTTTGGCGGTGTCATGCTTTATTTTAGTCGAATCCCAGTCGGTACAAGCAATAGCAGATGTCAGCACTGCCCCCTTGGCTGGCAGTTGCAAAGAATTGTTGACAGATTGTGAAATTGCAGCAGTTATAAGCGTACCAATTTGGCAATCAGGCGACTGGGAAACGGCAAAAGAAACACAAGAAGCCACTGTTTGGGAAGTCGAGAAAAATCAAGATGCAGCGGAAAGTTATATCTGGCACCAGGCGAGTGAGAAACCGCAGGCGCAGGGGGAAAATTTGTCGGATTCGATCGCAGAAAATGGCAATAGTTTGTGGGGAATGTTGACAGCATACAATTGCTGCGGTGTCAGGGAATGGCAACAGTGGGAAATAGATTTTTTACAGCACTTGGCAAATCAAGTGGCGATCGCGATCGAACAATCTCAACTTTACCGCAAGCTAGCAATAGCCAATCAAAAATTGCAGCAACTGGCAACTACTGACGGACTGACTGGCATTGCCAATCGCCGCCAGTTCGATCGCGTTTTGAGCTTAGAGTGGCGCAGATTGGCAAGAGAGCAACTGTCGCTGTCTTTAATTATGTTGGACATCGACTTTTTTAAACTTTACAACGATTTTTATGGGCACCTGGGCGGGGACGATTGTTTGCGCCAAGTTGCGGGGGCGATCGCCATTGCCACCAACCGGGCTGGGGATTTGACTGCGCGCTACGGTGGCGAAGAATTTGCCCTAGTGCTTCCCAACACTAGCGCCGAAGGGGCAAACGCTGTCGCCCGGAGAATTTGCGACGGCATCGCCAGCTTGAAACTGCCCCACGCGCGATCGTCGATCGGCTCCTACGTTACCCTCAGTTGCGGCATTGCGACAGCGATTCCTTCTGCCCAGGAATCTCCCAACACCCTAATTCGCAGCGCTGACAGCGCCCTTTTTCAAGCCAAAACCGAAGGCAAAAATCGCATTTGTCACGCCACCAGTAACTCGGAATCTTCCCCGATTTTTATGTAAAAGTTGAAGGTAATATCATTTCTGGTTACACTCATACATGATGTTGACTGTTGACTGTTGACTGTTCACGGCGTCAACCGTCAACAGTGAACTCGAATTTACTATTCCGATGCTAACAGATTTGATATAATTGGTAATTTGTAATATCGTGTTTGATTTTTCACTCACAACTCACAACTCGCAGCTCATATTGTTGACCTTTGCATCAGAATAATAATTTTATGAGTGCACTGCCAACGGAATGCAATCGAGTGACCCGGAGCAAGGATAATGCTCGCTGGCAGCGTATAATTCCGATGTTACGGTATTTGATATTACCCATTTCCACTTCCCAATTTCCAATCACCAATAGCTAATTTATTGCCCCGAATTTGAATTTGTAGCTGTTAAATTCGATCGCACTGGAATTTCAATCAAAAACTCCGCTCCCTCTCCCGGTGTCGAAATACAACTCAATCTGCCGCCGTGGCGATCGACGATAATCGAGTGAGAAATTGACAATCCCAAACCCGTGCCCTTGCCCACAGGTTTAGTCGTGAAAAACGGGTCAAACAGCCTCGATCGCACTGACTCCGGTATCCCCCGCCCGTTGTCCGCAATGGATACCGCTACGAAGCCGGCAGCAGCCTGATAACTGCGAATAGCGATCGTGCTGGGATGCCGATCGCACTCCTCGATGGAACGCTGCTTGTCCCGTTCTTCCAAAGCATCGATCGCATTAATTAAAATATTCATAAATACCTGATTCAACTCGCCCGGAAAACATTCAATTGGCGGCAATAGTTGGTAATCTTTAACTATCTGAATTTCTCCATAACTGCTGTGAGATTTTAACCGATTTTGTAAAATCATCAAAGTGCTATCAATTCCCTCGTGAATGTTAACTGACTTTCCTGCGGACTCGTCCAATCGCGAAAAGTTACGTAACGATTTCACTATCTCGACAATTCGCTCGGTTCCTACTTGCATCGAATTAAACAAGTTCGGGAAATCCTCAGCAATATAATCCAAGTCTATTTCATCAATTTTCTCCAAGACTTGGGCGGGAGGATGAGGACAGTAATGCCGGTAAACTTTAATCAATTCCAGCAAATCTAAAGTGTAATTGCGAGCCGGACTGAGATTGCCGTGAATAAAGCTAACAGGGTTATTAATTTCGTGAGCAACACCAGCAACTAACTGACCCAAACTCACCATTTTTTCATTTTGAACGAGCTGAGCTTGAGTCGTTCTGAGTTTGTTAATAGCTGCTTCTAACTCTAGCGCTTTTGAACGTTCTCGCGCTTCAGATTCCTGCAAAGCTGACTCGGCTTGTTTGCGATCGGCAATTTCACTTTGTGCTTGCTCAAACAGCATTGATTGCTGGATCGCGATCGCCAACTGCACGCTAATTTGTTTGAGACACTCGACCTCAATTTCCAGCCAGTGACGGCGGCCCGCGCACTCGTGAGCAATCAATAGCCCCCACAATTTCTCGCCTTGCAAAATCGGCACTACTAAATTAGCTCGCACCTGAAATTGACTTAATAAATTAATGTAGCACTGGGAAAGACCTGCTTTGTAAATATCATCCACAGCTAGAGGGCGACCGTCTTCGTAAGCAGAAGCATAGCTGTCTTCAAAGCAGGAATCTTTAATAGTTATTCCCTGAAGCGACTGCCAATTTTCGCCCACCGACTCGACAGTTATAAAACCGCTCCAATCGGGATTAAAGCGATAAATAACTGTCCGGTCTGTTTGCAAAAACTGCCGTACCTCAGCAACAGTTTTTGTCAAAATTTCTTCTAAATTGAGAGAAGAGCGAATGCGTTCCAGCATTTTTACCACCAGGCGTTCTCGCTTTAATTGCTGGCGCAAGATAGCCTCGGCAAGTTTGCGAGCGCTAATATCTTCAATCACAGCAATTACATAGCTAGGTTCCCCAAACCCATCCCGCACTAAAGATACCGTCATATTAGTCCAAACAAATGAACCGTCTTTGCGAATAAAGCGTTTTTCAATTGAATAATTAAAAATTTCCCCAGCTAACAGTCTGTCGCGCGACTCGACATCTGCTGCTACATCTTCGGGGTGAGAAATCTCCCCAACATTTCGCGATTTTAGCTCTAATTTTGAGTAGCCGACAATATTGCAAAACCCTTGATTTGAATTCAAAAATTGACCGTCGCGCCACACTTTAACAATGCCAATTGCCGCTTGTTCAAATACAGCTCTAAATCGCTGTTCGCTTTCTTGCAAAGCAGTTTCGGCTTTTTTGCGCTCGGTAATGTCCATTGCCGTGCCAAACAGCCCCACCACCTGACCCAACTCATTTTTAACAGATTGTCCTTTAGCGTTAACGTGCCTGATTTCTCCTGATGGAAAACAGATGCGGTGGTCGATGTCGTAAGCTGTCCCTTCAGTCACTACCTTTTCTACAACTTGTGTAAACCTTTCTTTGTCATCGGGATGAATTTGGTCTAAAAGTTCTTCCATTGTCGGCGGCCGATTCAATTCTCGACCGTAAACTCGAAACAGTTCTTCCGACCAAGTAAGAACTCCTGCTTCCCTATCGAATTCCCAATTGCCGATGCGGGCTATTTTTTGCGCTGCTTGCAACTGTTCGGCAAGTTGTTGCAAAGATGCGATCAACTGAGTTTTTTCGGCTTCTGCTGCAACGCGGGCACTGATATCTTTGTGAGTGCCTGTTATCCGCAACGGCGCACCCCATTCGTCGTACTCGACTACCTTGCCCATCGCCAGAATCCACTGCCAATTGCCCGCTTTGTTGAGCATCCGAAATTCAAATTCATAGATATCAGTCTCACCTTCTAAATAGGAATTTAAACATTCCATTACCTTCACTCGGTCTTCGGGATGCACCAAACTTTCCCAACCTTTGAGGTTATTTTCAATTTCGGTTTCTGCATAGCCTAGCATTGATTTCCAATAAAAGTCGAAATAAGTTTCGCCAGTAGCTATATTCCAATCCCACAGCCCCAAAGAGCTGCCTGAAACCGCCAACTGCAATCGCTCTTGACTGAGTTTTAATGCCGATTCGGTGCGTTTTATTTCTGTGAGGTCGGCAATTATGGCTATCATTCCTATCGGTTGACTAGCGCTATCTTTAATGCAGTTAGCTCGCAAGAAAGTTTCTATAATAGCGCCATTTTTACTCTTAATTTCAATTTCACTTTCCCAGGAAAAACCTTTCCGTAGCACTTTAAATAACTTTCTCAAATCTTGAGATTTGGGGTACATTACTGCTGGGCCGCCGGCATTATTTAGTTCCTCAACTGTATAGCCGTAGCGCTGAATAAATGCTTGATTATGATAAACGGAATAACCGTCCAAATCTGCGATCGCGATCGCATCACTAGCGCTGTCTACAGCTTGAGTTACCAGGCACAGAGTCAGTTCGGCTTGTTTGCGATCGGTAATATCAAAAATCGCTCTGTCGAGCCACAAAACCAGCCCTTCTAGATTGTAAGTTGGCCTACCTCTTTCCGACATCCACCGCACCGCCCCGTCATCGCGAACAATGCGGTATTCTAGATTGTACGGCTGTTTCGACTCTACTGCTGCGCTGATTTGTCGATCGACCATTTCCTTGTCTGCCTCGTGGACAATGCTGGCAAAAGTCAAGCCGTTGTTGCGAATAAAATCCCCAGCAGGATACCCACTAATTACCTCAATTTCATCGCTAATAAATACCATCGTCCACTCAGCATCGTACAAGCTGCGGCAGATAGCGCCTGGGATATTCTCAACGAGCGATCGAAATCTGGCTTCGCTCTCCCGCAAAGCGGCTTCTGCCTGTTTTAAATCAGTAATGTCCAGCACCATGCCTTCCCAAACTATATCCCCTTCCTGTCCTATTTCCGTCGGACGATCAACTCGTTCCGGTCTCGAAACCCCTTGCATCCACTTAAGTTTTCCCGACGGTACAATCGCCCGCCATTCCTGCTGCCAGGGCTGCATATCTGCTGCAGAAACAGCAATAGATTCTTCAAATTTTTGACGATCATCTGGATGAATAAAATCAAAAAGTAGTTGAGGATTCTGCTGAATATTTTCTGGGTCTACTTCAAATAAATAGCGGCTGCCCGAAGAAATATAAGGGAAACTTTTTTGGCCGTCGGTTGAGAGACGAAATTGATAAATTATTCCCGGTAAATTGGCAGCAAGTTGCCGAAGTCTAGCTTCGCTTTCTTGCTGCGCTAATTGTTTGCGCCTATCCTCAGTGATATCTCGAATTATCCCGACGAGAATTTTACTACCGTCGGTATTTTCAAAGACAGTTTTTTTAGTAGACAGAATGTGCTTTGCACCGTTGGCGTCCGTAAATATTTCCTCACTCTCGTTTTCTTTCCCCGTCCTAAACACTTGTTGGTCAGTATGCCAAAAAATCTCAGCTTCTTGTTTTGAGAAAAAGTCATAATCCGATTTGCCCAGCAGTTCCTCGCGCTGCTTCCCGATCAGCTTGCAAAAAGCATCATTTAACAGTATCCAGCGGTGCTGTTCATCCTTGACAAAAAGTGGGTCTGCAACTGCATCGATTGTATAGTTCAAGAATTTTTTACTAGCTTCCAGTTCGGAAAGTGCTAAAATTTTATCTGTAACATCATTGATAGTTCCTGTTGTCCCCTGCGCCTCGCCGTTCCAGCCAAACATAAAAAATTCTTGCACTTCCACCCACCGAATATCGCCATTTTTGGTAATATATCGACTTTGGTAACAACAGGATGTTTTTTGATTTGATCTCTGACCTCTAAACGAATTTAAATATTGGTATTGATCCTCAGAATGAATGTAACTCAAACAGGAAGTTCCTAAGCTTTCATCAACGGTAAATCCGGTAATTTCCGTCCAAGCCGGATTGAGAAAAGTCCAATTGCCAGCAGTATTTGTTTCAAAAACGACTTCTTTGATATTGCCAACAACCTGCTGGTATTTTTCTTGACTTTTTTGCCATTCTGCTTGCCGTTTCTGGCGGGCGATCGCGCACCTGAGCGTCCGCACCAGCAGCCGGCTGTCTACTTGCCTTTTCACCAGATAATCTTGGGCGCCGGCGGCAATTAGCTCGACAGCCAGTTCTTCGTCATCGGCGGCTGTCAGAATGACGATCGGAGTATTTATAGCGCAATCTTGAAGTCGGAAAAAAGTATTAAATTTTGGGCTGTCAGGAAGTGAAAGATCTAATAAAATTACATCAAAAATTTTGTCCCTTAAAATTTCTATCGCTTCCCGGAGGCGAACTACATTGGTCACATGAATTGATTGTCCTAGTTGGCGCTCAGACAGCAGTTCTTGAATAAGTTCTGCATCTTCGGCACAATCTTCTACTAAAAGAATTTTTAAACAAGCAGGCGTTAAAGTTGACTCAAAAACAGATGTCATACCATTTTATATTTTAGATTTGAAATTGGAGATTTGGAATGACTGATGACTATCGCGGTTTGGTTCTGGCGTACAGTGGCATTTTTTGTACTGGTATCCTTTTGCTATTTTTTAGTAATTATTAAATCTCAGTAGCGGATGCAGCTACCTAGCTGATGATTGGGGAACTTGAACCGCAGCCTTTAGAGTGCGCTGTGTGCTTGCAGACCGCGCAGATTTATTTGTAGAATTGAGTTGTTCACTGCAAGTTTTCCGCCTCGCCCCAAACCTAGTGGCCCAAAAATATCCTACTCTTACCCATATTGCAACTTAACTATATTTTAATTTACAACCTTTGGCAGGGGAATAGCAAGGGGAAAGGCAAAAGAGCGCAGAGGAATCAGGATTTGCATTGCTGATAGCCTTTGAAACTTTAGATTATAAATTGCCGTTTAAAGCTTGCCTAAAGTGGCATTATTTTTTCAAACTGGTATTACTACTAAGCTACGAGAATTACCGTTGACTTACAAGATATGCTCTGAGATTGTGTGCGGTTAATTGCCAGCAATTAGCGCCTGTTTGTATTGAGCAATGCAAGTCCTCTCTTGAGCGAGGAAGAACCAAAACTTGCATTCCTTGCTACAAACCTAATTACCAACTTAATTACGGTTGTCTAACCGGACACAATTTAAATCTGTCGAGTCGCTCAATTTTTCTGCGGTTTGGGCAGCACAACTGTAAACACGCTGCCTTGACCGACGTTGCTGCTAATAGCAATTTCACCGTTAAAAGGTTTTAAAAGTTCAATACAAGTATAAAGTCCTAGACCCGTTCCTGTCGGTTCGCCTTCGGTTTTTTCCTCGCCTTTAGGTGGTTTTGATGTGTAAAACGGGTCAAAAAGTTTTGACAAATCTTCAGAGGATATTCCGCATCCCGTATCTGCAATATCCATATATATGTTCGAGTCGTCTTGCCGAGTCACGATAGTTATTTCTCTGCTTTTCTTTTCCCACATAGCATCCATTGCATTATTGATTAAATTATAAAATACTTGAGAAAGATAGGAATAAATTAATGGAATGCTAGCAATTTCTTCGTCATAAAAGTATTTTTTTCTAATCTTATTTTTAAAATACAGGTTGCCTTCCAATAGCTGAATTTCTCTCTGCACTAAATCGTTGATATTCACCGGGTGCAAATCTTGCTTTTGCTCATTTCGGCTTTTCATCATCAGAGTATCCATGATCTGATTGATTTTTGTGACTGCTTGAAAAATATATTTAGTATAGTTAAACAGAGAGTCTTCTTGAATTTGTGTGGCTTTTGTTTCAATCAAATCGACGCTAGTCTGGATCACTTGCAGCGGACTTTTGAGATTGTGAACCATTCCCTGGGTCAAACGTCCGATGATGGCCGTTTTTTCCTGATTTATTAATTGCTTGGTTTTTTGTTCAACAAGTCTTTCCAGGTTTTGGTTGAGGTGGGCAAGTTCGAGGTTTTTTTCTTCGAGTTTTTTTTGCAAGCTGCGGATTGTCAAGTGGGTTTGAATCCGGCTCAAAACTTCTTCGTGCTGGAAAGGCTTAGTGATGTAGTCAACGGCTCCTGTCTGAAAGCCTTTTACTTTATCAGGCGTATCGGAAAGGGCGCTCATAAATATGATGGGAATATCTCGCGTTGACGGGTCTGCTTTCAAACGTCGGCAAGTTTCAAAACCGTCAATTCCTGGCATCATGATATCCAGAAGAATCAAGTCTGGATGGATGTAGTCAATTTGCTCGATCGCACTTTCGCCATCTAGAGCCACTAATACTTTAAACCCGTAATTCCTTAACAACTCGAAAAGCACGTCAAGATTTGTTTGGTTGTCATCGACAATTAGTATGATGCTTCTTTCGGAATTCTTATCGTTCATATTCAAGGGAAACATTCAAATTTTTGATTTTTGAGTTGTGGGTTATGACGTTAAATCGGATTCAATGAATTTTTGGCGGCTCTAGAAACCTGGTTGCTTCCTAGATGCTTCTATTTGCAATAACCCTTTGAGGAGCCGGCTGCGAGTCCGGGGCGCCCAAGCAAATTAAGTTGTCGCTTCGCGGGAGGCCAGAACACCTAATTGAGAATGGTACTCTGGACGCGAGATTTAACTGATTTTGAGTTGTCTGTTAGCTACCGTCAATTTTAGGACAAATGTTGCTTCAAAAAATCTCGAATTTGCTTGAGCTGAAATCCTTTAGCAAGTTGGCGCAGGTGATGAACGAAAGGCACTAATGTCGGGTCAGAATGTTCGAGTTTAGCAATTTCTTCCAGAATAGCTTCAATATCGCCCATTGCAGCCAATTTTAACAACGCCAAGACTGACTCTGAGGCAGGAGACACCATCGTTGAGTCAGCAGCAGCAATCTCAGAAGATACTTTTGCAGTTTGATCTGTCCGCTTTTTGGTTTGTGATCTTTCTTCGTAAACCCATTCTAGTCTCAAATGCAGGCGCAATAATTCTAAAAGCTCATTAGTTTGAATCGGCTTGGTGAGAAAATTATCGCAACCTGCAAGTATGCTCTCTTGCTTGGTAGTCTCGTAAACGTTAGCGGACAAAGCAAGGATAACCGTATCTTTTAATTCCGGCAACTGTCGCAGCCGCCTGGTAGCTTCCCAACCGTTCATTACCGGCATCAGCAAATCCATTAAAATTATATCCGGTAGAAATTCCTGTGCTTTGTGCAAGCAGTCTTCGCCGTCTGTGGCTTGTGCAATTTCAAAGCCTAAATGAAAAAGCAGCCTGTGCAACATGGCGCGATTTACTTCGTGATCGTCCACGATTAGCACTTTCCGCTGGGGGCCGGTAAAACCTACAAGCCGCCTTTTTTCTGGCCGGGAGGGGAGTTCCGAAGACTGGGCAACTGCGGGCAAGTCTAGATCCAACCAAAATATGCTGCCTTTGCCGGAGGTACTTTGGACGCGAATTTGGCTGCCCATCATTTTGACTAATTTTTGGCTGATGGAAAGTCCCAGGCCGGTACCTTCGACGAAATTGTTATGATCGCCCACTTGATGAAAAGGCAAAAATATTTCTTCTAATTTATTCTGCCCGATGCCAATGCCGGTATCTTCGATTTGAAAGCGAATTTTAGAGGTAGGGGTACGGCCGGTATTGTCTGCTATTATCCCCTCGGGCGCTTCTGTTGTTCCTAGCGGCGGATTAGACATTTGCTGCGCGTCTAAATTCGCGGTCAAATTGATTATTTGAGGGGCAATTTCCGCTGTCAAACTAGAATCTTTGCAGTTGGTTTTAGGATAATTATCGGGGAAATTTTCTGCATAACCGACTTTGAATGTAACGCTGCCGCTGTCCGTAAACTTAACGGCATTACTGAGCAAATTAATCAAAACTTGACGCAACCTTTTTTCGTCTGCCAAAATGCCGTCTGGCAGCGCTGAAACCTGCTCGTAATTAAAGGCAATTCCTTTTTGAGCCGATCGCATCTGGAACAAATCAATAATACTTTTCACAAAACTGGAAAAATGCACGTTGGCCCGTGACAGCTCCATTTTACTAGCTTCGATTTTTGAGAGGTCTAAAACATCATTAATCAGCATCAGCAGGTGGTTGCCGCACTGGTGAATGTTGTCAAGACTTTCCTGTTGATCGGCGGTAAAATTTTTATCGACTTTGAGCAGTTGAATGTATCCCAAAATCCCGTTCAAAGGCGTCCGCAATTCGTGGCTCATGTTTGCGAGAAAGTCGCTTTTAGCGCGGTTGGCGGATTCGGCGGCTTCTTTAGCTAATTGCAGGGCGGTTTCTGCAAGTTTGCGATCGGCAATTTCGGTTTGTGCTTGTTCAAATAGCATCGATTGCTGAATGGCGATCGCCAACTGCACCCCCAATTGTTTTAGGCACTCTCCCTCCAATTGCTGCCAGGGACGCGGGCCCGTGCAGTGGTGAGCAATTAACAGCCCCCACAAGTTTTCGCCTTGCAAAATAGGAACTACCAGATTCGCTCTCACATCGAGCCGAGTCAACAAACTCAAGTGGCAGTCGGCCAGGCCGGCATTGTGAACATCTTCTATGGCTTTAATTCTGCCGTCTTGGTAAAGAGGAACGTAGGCTCCCCCGAAACAGGGGTCATAAATTTCCATTCCTACAATTGGTCGGACATTTTCGGCAACCGACTCGACAGCGATAAACCCGCTCCAATCTGGATTGAATTGGTAAATAATAGTGCGATCTACCTGCAAAAAATGCCGCACTTCTTCGACACTCTTGGTAAGAATCTCTTCAAGATTTAGAGAAGATCTAATGCGTTCCAGCATGGCTACTGCCAACTGTTCGCGCTTTAACTTTTGCCTCAGAATCAGCTCTGATTCTTTGCGTTTTGTGATGTCGGTAATCACTCCAATTAAGCCGATGTAATTTCCATTAACGTCTTGAATGCTGTCGGCTCGAACGAGAGCAGTTACTGCTTCGTCGCTCTTAGTTTCCAGCGCAACTTCGCCACACCAAGAGCGACCTTGGCGAAGGCTTTTATAGATTTGTTTGTAATTTTTATGCCGGACATAAAGTGCGGTCATATCGTCAATATCATTGAGTTCTTCCACCGTGTAGCCGTAGCGCTGAATGAAGGCTTGATTGTGGTAAATAGACCGCCCTTTCAAGTCGGCGATCACGATCGCGTCGCTGGTACTTTCGACGGCTTGAGTGACCCGCAGTAAAGCTAATTCTGCTGCTTTGCGATGGCTAATATCCGTCATCGAACCCACCATCCGCAGAGGGTTTCCGGCTGCGTCCCACACTGCTTGAGCGCGGGCGAGTACCCACTTATAGCTACCGTCTTTGCACTGCAAGCGGTATTCGGTGGCGTAATTGGGGGTTTGGCGATCGAGATAACCTTGGATCGCTGCTTGGACTCGTGAGCGATCGTCTGGATGGATGCGATCGATCCATGCGGTGTTGGTGTTTTCGATTTCGCCGTCTGTGTAACCGATAATTTCTTGCCAGCGGGCCGATCGAAAAGCTTCATTTGTTTGAAGATTCAGATCCCAAATTCCATCTTGATTGCCTTTGAGAACTAACTGCCAGCGTTCTTCACTTTTACGCAATTCTTCTTCGGCTTGTTTGCGCTGAATATGATCGCCCAACTGAGTCGCTACAGCCTTGACCAACTCTACTATACGCGGTTCCATAATCGAGCGCTCGCGCTTGCAGAATACTAAAACTGCCAGCACCTTTGAGCTAGCGTGAATTGGCACTCCGAAACAAGCTTTCAATCCGACTAATTTCGCCATTTGCGATCGGGCAAAAAGATGATTTTTGGCTAGAGAAATATCTTCAATCCATTCTACATTTCTGGTTGACCAAATCCGTCCAGGTACTGCCACTCCGGCGGCGAATCTAATTTTTTTACTTTCGCGGCCGAACCTATCTAAATCGCGATCGCTAGCGTACCAAGTTTCGCTGTGTTCCAAAAAAGTACCGTTAGCAGTCGGTATCCAAGCTTCCGCAAAATTCCAGCCGATCGCATTGCACAGCAACCGCAGAATCTCTGGGAGGGCGCTGTGAAAATCTGCTGACTGACTAATGGCTTGAGTTGCTGCCAGCAACAGCTTTATTTCATCTTCTGCTTGCTTGCTTTCTGTAATATCAGTTGCCGTGCCGAGAATTTGTTTTAACTTACCGTCTGTTGTTTTCGCAAATACAGTATCTCGGCTAACCATCCAGCGCCAAGAACCATCCTTGTGCCTAATTCTGTATTCAATTTCAAAGATATCCCCTTCGCTGCCTGTTTCGACTTGCTGTAAATAATCAGGCATTTTGATTGAATTTTCGGGGTGGATTAAAGTTGACATCATCCACGGCCCCATTGCCTGAATCTCCTCTACTGTATAGCCAAGAATGTGGTAGATAGAAGCGTTACCATAGATATTTTTTTTTTCAATTAAGTCACACACATACAAAATATTAGGAATTGCCCCAGCAATTTGCTGAGCGAACCGCTGGCTTTCCCGCAGTGCTGCTTCTGCTTGTTTTCTTTGGGAAATATCGCGAACAACGCAAATAATTTCTCCGTCGGGCAGCATTGTCAGCGAGACATCTATAGGGACTTCCGAGCGGTCGCGACGGCATCCTACTGCTTCGGTGCTGTAAGAACCTTTCTTAACTAAAGTCGGCAGGACTTCTTGCTCGAACCTTTGCAGTTCTGCACCTTGGTAGAACATTTTCCAACTTTTATCTAAGATTTCTTCTAGAGAGTCGTAACCGTAGATTTTTAGTCGTGCTGCGTTGCAATAAATCACCTCATGGTCGGCACTGAATATGGCGATACCTTCGGAAGCTTGGGCCATTGCTGCTGCTTGCCTGTGGAGGACTGACTCGGATCGTTTGCGTTGAGTGATGTCGCGGACGATCGCGATAATTTCGTCCTCCGTACAGAAGACAATTCTCGCTTCAAAATCGTACAGTTCACCATTAACTGGCATTTGATATTCTACGACTTGAATCTCGCCAGTGTCAATCGCTTGTTGATTGCCCGACAAGATTTTTTCAGCAAAAGCAGTCGGTAATATGTCTTGTGCTTTTTTGCCGATTAATGCTTTTTGTGATAGGATATTCTCGAAATCTTTTGCCGATTTGAAGTCTACAAAAGTGCCGTCTGCCCGACAGCGAAATATCATGTCTGGTATCGCATTTAAAAGAGCGCGGTTGGTGGCTTCGCTCTTACGCAATTCAGCTTCAGCTTGCTTGCTAAATGTAACATCGCGGGCCACTGCATAAATCAAGCCTTCTTCTGCAAACGGCGATGCTGTCCACGATAGCCATTTATAAGTACCATCTTGGCAAAGATAGCGGTTTTCTAAGCTAATAATGGGGTGGCTTTTTTTAAGTTTTTCTAATTCCGCTACAGTATTTTCTCGGTCTTCGGGATGGAGGAATTCTATCAAAGGTTTGGCTAAGATTTCATCACTGCTATAACCTAATACATTTGACCAAGCGGGGTTTAAGCGTTTGAAATATCCATCAAAACCTGCAATGCAAAGTAAATCCAGCGAGAGATTAAAAAATCGATCGCGGTCTTGCTGGGTTTGTTTCAATTCCGTAACATCCATCACCAAACCGTCCCAAACTATATCGCCGTTGGCTTGCTTTTCTGGCTTCGACGCGCCTTGCAGCCATTTCACTCGATCTCCCATAACTTGCCGCCACTGGTGTTGCCAAGCTTGCTGAGTCGCCGCTGAAGTTGCCATCGATCGCTGCAAGCCAGAGATGTCGTCTGGGTGAACTGTTGCAAAAGCCAAAGTGGCATTTTCTTCTATTTGTTCTGGTTTTAAATTGTATATCTGCCAACTGCCAGAAGAAACGTAACTAAAAGATGTTTTACCATCTACATCAAGCCGATATTGATAAATCATTCCCGGCACGTTGTCGGTCATTATTTGAAATCGAGCTTCGCTTTCCTGCAACGCAATTTGCTGGCGCTTGTAGTCAGTCACATCTCGCATTGTTCCGACCAACATTTTACGACCATCGGCGTTGTTAAATACTGTTTTTTTAGTAGATATAATGCGTTCTTTGCCGCCGCTATCGGTAAAATTCTCTTCTGTTTCCTGAGAAAGACTTCTTTGCAATACTTGCTCGTCTTGTTGCCAAAAAAAAGCCGCTTGTGCTGGGGGCAAAAAATCGTATCCTGACTTGCCAATCAGTTCCGATCGCCTTTTTCCTATCAAATTGCAAAAAGCATCGTTTAAAACGATCCATTTGTGCTGCTCATCTTTAACAAAAATTGGGTCAGGAGTAGAATTAATCGTGTGATTTAAAAACTCTTCTGATGCTTTTAATTTAGCTTCGTAACGATAGCGATCACTCACGTCTAAGACTACTTTAATCAGGCGGTCGATAGAGCCGTCTCGGGCGCGAATACAGCGCAGGGAAACTCTAGTATAAACTGTTTTTCCGTCTTTTCTGTGCCATCTTTGATCTAAAACATAGCCTTCACTCTCCCCTGCCAAAATTTTATTTAACTGCTCTAAACTAGGCTGCACGTCTTCAGGAAAAACCCACCGCTTCCAATTCTCGTGCAAAAAATCTTGGCGATCGTATCCCAGCAAATCACACAAAGCATCGTTCACTTCCAACCACCCGCATTTTTCTGGTGCTGAGGGGGAACTCGGAGGAGCAAGAATGGCAATTCCGACGAGAGAATTCTCGACTACTGAGCGATATTTTTCTTCGCTTTTTCGCAAAGCTTCTTGGTTGTGCTGTCGCTCGACTGCGTAGCGAAGCGATCTAATCAACACTTCGCTGTCAATTTTTCGCTTGACTAGGTAATCTTGAGCTCCGGCTTGGATTGACTGCACGGCAAGCTCTTCATCGTTGCGGGCAGTCAGTACGACAATCGGAGTATTTAGGCTATATTCTTGTATTTTGACAATTGTATTTAAGTCTTGGCTATCGGGCAGCGAAAGATCTAGTAAAATCACATCAAAATGTTCGCTGACCAAAAGTTGCTGCGCTTTGCTGAGACGGTCTGTACAACTTACTGATAGCCTTTGGGGTTCGGCTCTACTGACATTTGTTTCTAATAATAATTCTTCGATCAGATCGGCTTCTGCTTGATTGTCTTCGACCAGAAGAACTTTAAAGCCGTTTCGCTTTGCGGGTGGGCTCAAAACTGATATCATATACCTTATTTTTTGTCAGAAGGCAGTGTAGCAAACTATTATAGCATATAAAGAATTGTCTAGCCACAAATCCTGCTGTTCCCAGTTAAAAACTCTTTGGTTCAACAATTACAATGCGCTTTATCTCAGATGTTGAACGGTTCTCAAGAACGGGCTTTCCGCCCCATTGCACAAAAAGTAAATTTTCTTAGGAGAGTTTCTTCTAACCAGCCCTTAAAAGGCTTATTGAAAATGGTACAATATCTGATATCTATGCGATTGTGTTTTTCCTCTAAGTAGGCAAACGCAATCAGGGGGAAATTTTTTAAGGTTTTTAGAAGCTGGGTTTCAGGATGAAACTAAGCTGCTTAGTATTTTTTTGGGCGATCGCCTCTGTGACACGATTTTAGATTTTAGATTCAGTCCAGAGATGAATTGAGGATGTGGAACTAGAATCTCCAATTTTGGGCCGATCACGACTCCTATCGGAAAGTAAGTATCGGTTTTTTGGCGGGTTCAGCCGATCGCGCGATCGAACGCCACTCTTTGTTTTCCTTCAATTCCCCTAGCAACACCATCCAAGGCATATCCCCACACCAATGAGCACTCAACCAAAAAAAAGCGGTGCGAACTATCTTCACTATTCATATTTTTACCACTTCTTTTATAATACCTTACATAAACTCATTACTGCGATTTCTTTACTTTTTGCAATCAAATAAAAAATCTCCACAGGCCTTGCTATTTAGCCAAAAAGTGATAATCTTGAAATAGAGGCAATCGAAAACTCGGTTGATACAGCCTAGGAAAAAATCCGAGAATTTTGGTAACAAAATTACAATTCCGAATAAACTGTCTTTTGTTTACTGTCCTTTGACCGAACTGAGATGAAGTTGAGAGGAAAAAAGCAATGATCGAAAATTTAGCAACTGAACAAAAACTCGGTGTAATTCCCAAAGATAAAGCCTTAGTATTGTTGTTTGATGAAGTCGGCATCGCCGACATCCCATTAGTAGGCGGTAAAAATGCTTCTTTGGGCGAAATGATTCAACAGTTAACCGCCCAAGGAGTCAGAGTTCCCAACGGATTTGCCACTACAGCACACGCTTACCGATACTTCATCCAGTCAGCGGGTTTAGAAGCTAAATTGCGCGAAATTTTTGCCGATTTAGACGTAGAAGATCTGCAGAACCTGCGACAAAAAGGCAAGCAAGCGCGGGCACTGATTCTCGACACACCATTTCCGCGAGAACTCCAAGCGGCGATCGCGGATGCTTACGAAAAATTATGCGATCGCTACGGCGACAGTACAGACGTAGCAGTGCGTTCCTCCGCCACCGCCGAAGACTTACCAGACGCCAGTTTCGCCGGACAGCAAGAAACCTACCTCAACGTCCAAGCTTGCGCTGGCGTCCTCGAATGCTGTCACAAATGCTTTGCTTCCATATTCACCGATCGCGCGATTTCCTACCGCCAACAGCGGGGATTCGACCACTTTGAAGTCGCCCTATCAGTCGGCGTCCAAAAAATGGTGCGATCGGACTTAGCATCCTCCGGCGTCATGTTCAGCATCGACACCGAAACCGGATTCAAAAACGCCGTATTAGTCACCGCCGCCTACGGATTAGGCGAAAACGTCGTCCAAGGAACCGTCAACCCCGACGAATACTTCGTCTTTAAACCAACCTTAAAACAAGGTTTTCTCCCGATTTTAGATAAACGCCTCGGCAGCAAAACGCTCAAAATGGTGTACGATATCGGCGGTTCTAAATACACCAAAAACGTCTCCGTTATAGCTGCAGAAAAAAATAAATTTGCTATACAAGATGACGAAATTCTGCAACTAGCAAAATGGGCAGTAGTCATCGAAGAACACTACTCTAAAGTGCGCGGGACTTATACCCCGATGGACATAGAGTGGGCAAAAGACGGCAATACGGGCGAATTGTTTATTGTCCAAGCGCGACCCGAAACAGTACAATCTCAAAAGTCTGCTAAAGTTTTGCGAAACTACAAATTGCAAGGCAGCAGTGCAGTTTTAGCAAAAGGACGCGCCGTTGGCGAATCAATCGGGCAAGGCAAAGCCCGCGTGATTTTAGATGTGCACAGAATCGCTGAATTTCAATCAGGAGAAGTTTTAGTTACCAACAAAACAGACCCGGATTGGGAACCGATTATGAAAAAAGCAAGTGCGATCGTCACCAATTCCGGCGGCCGCACTTGTCACGCCGCCATCATCGCCAGAGAAATGGGAATTCCCGCCATTGTCGGCACCGGCGAGGCAACCCAAATCTTGAAAAACGGGCAAGAAATCACTGTTTCTTGTTCCGAAGGAGACGAAGGCAAAGTTTATTCCGGTTTGCTTCCTTTTGAAATTCAAGAAACTGCGATCGAGAATTTGCCCCGCACCCGTACTCAAATTTTAATGAATGTCGGGAACCCAGAAGAAGCCTTTGGTTTATCAGCAATTCCTTGCGACGGCGTAGGCTTAGCACGGCTAGAATTCATCATTGCCAATCACATTAAAGCACACCCGCTGGCACTGATTCACTTTGACGAATTGGTGGATGAATCAGTCAAAGAAGAAATTGCAGAACTCACAGCACTTTACCCACACAAACCCGATTTCTTTACCGACAAACTAGCCCACGGAATTGCTACAATTGCCGCCGCATTTTATCCAAATCCAGTTATCGTGCGGATGAGCGATTTCAAGAGCAACGAATATGCTAATCTTTTGGGTGGGCGCCAGTTTGAACCCAAGGAAGAAAACCCGATGATCGGGTGGCGTGGCGCCTCTCGGTATTACGACCCAAATTACCGCGAAGCTTACGCTTTGGAATGCAAAGCATTAAAGCGAGTTCGCGACGAAATGGGCTTGACAAATGTGATTCCGATGATTCCATTTTGTCGCACCCCGGATGAAGGGCGAAAAGTGTTAGCCGAGATGGCAAAACACGGTTTAGTTAAGGGCGAGAACGGCTTGCAAGTGTATGTGATGTGCGAATTGCCAAGCAATGTTATATTTGCTGACGAATTCGCCCAAGTTTTTGACGGATTCTCGATCGGCTCTAACGATTTAACTCAGCTAACATTAGGATTAGACCGGGATTCTGCTTTAGTCGCACACATTTTTGACGAACGGAATGAAGCTGTCAAGCGAATGGTAGCAATTGCCATTAAAGCCGCCAAGAAGTACGATCGCAAGATTGGGATTTGCGGTCAAGCGCCCAGCGATTATCCTGAGTTTGCTCGTTTCTTGGTTGAGTTGGGAATTGATTCGATTAGTTTGAATCCCGATTCGGTTTTGAAGACTTTGTTAGATGTTGCTAAGGTGGAAGGTGCGGGTTCGTTGATGGATTTAGCGGGGGATATTGCTAAGGTTTAACCGTTTTAGTTTTTGAGAGAAACCAAGTTTTTTAAACAATAGCTGGCTCATGTTCTGACTTGCTTGTTTTTGAACCGATTCCGTTTCTCATGTTTAGTCCTGTAAAATAACCGATTTCGCGTTTGTAGTGATGAATCCAAGTCCTCTGATTTTTATCAGGACTGGCATTCGTCACTACAAACCTATTTGATTGCTGGTAATTGACTTGACATAATATCACATCCTATCTGCACTTCTGGCTTTGTTGGGCTCCTGACGCTGCGCTTTACCAAGAAAGTGTCGCCAACAGCGATCGCCCTCCTCACGCGCCAGCTAACGGTTAACACAGGGGCGGTCTAGTTTGAGACTTGAGCGGGAACTTTTCTTATTTAAAACCGTCTTTTTGAGGAGGATTTTTTGTTGCCGATCGCCTAAATTAAAACAAATATTCTCCACATAAGCTCTGAAAAAGTGCTAACTGCTCTCCTGATTATTTTCATAGGTTTAGCTCCGTCGCTGCTGTCTTTGTGGGTGATGCGCTCTGCCCAGAGCCAAGCCCGCGAGAGAATTGCAGCGGCCAGACTTGCGGTAGCGAATAGACCCATGCGAACTCAACTACCAACTGCCGATCGCACTTACATACAAAGCCTCGGTTATTCGATCGGCGATATCACTTGCGAGTATAACGCCCGCTCAAATTACATTCGCTGCGCTGTCAATCCTTCTGGGCCCTGTCAAGATTGTCGGTACTACCAAGCCAGAACTCTTGACGCTCGCGGTGAAAAGATATAGCTTATATTGGTGCTGGTATCTACGTCTATTTACCGATGTAATAATCAATGAGTTAATATTTACTTACGTATAAGGATTCTTGTTGGAGCTTGTTTTGGACGACCCACGCCCAAACTCAGCAGTTAAAACCTAATCGAGCATTATTGCTTGGTTACAGTTGCCATAACAGGCGGATTGCGATAGCTGTTTTTCTAGTTGACAACTTACGATCATGAACCAGGTTTAGATGATAAATTTTGGTTGGGCGGCGAGAAATCTAGGTCTAAAGAGGGTTTCTAGTCTCCTGGGCGTAACTCCTGCAGTTAAGAAAATTAGCCAACAAAAATCGTAACTAGCTGAGGGGCAAATCTCCAAATCAGTTTCTCCAAAACATCATGAAAAATTCTGCACGAAACATTGTCCCGAGCATTTATCTTAACCAGAAACCAGCTCGAAGACTCTAAGTGGACAGTTTGAGAAGTTAGTTGTGGGCTGCACGAATCTGTTTTTGCGATCGTAGCGAAACAGTCTCAAACCTAGATTGCTATCTCCAGACTCCAAGTCATGAATTTTTAAGACGCCTCGTCGATACAGGGTATGCCGATTTCAATTGAATCTCATATGTTGCACCATTTTCAAGAATAGGCTTTCTGGCCTGTTCCACAATAAGTGAATTTTCTTATGGGCTGGGCAGGAGACCCCCCCATTGAAGGCTTATTGAGAATGCTAAAAGATCTCAGTTGAATGACACTTCGGGCACGGTCGGCATAATTATGTGACGGCTATCACTCCCTAATTAATGTCTAGTTGCTATTGTGAACAGGGTTTGCGCGCAAAAAAAAAAGAAACCGAGTTTTTACCGGGAGCTAAGGCTGCAAACAAGTCTTTTCGTCCATCTAACCTGTTTATGCGTCCAGAAATAGTGAAAATTCTCTGCAAATAAAGTGCCTTAGACGATCTACAGAAAACCTCATCAAGTAAATTTTTGAGAACTCGTGTTATTATCTACGGCGCGATTTAAGAGACAGGCGTGTAACAGATACACTCGCTAACAGAAAAGAAAAAAGCCGAAGGCAAAATATCACCCGATAGAGAGATTATGGGGATTTAAACCCCAAATCCTCAGCTTTTCAGCCGACGATATTTGCAATGCTATCAAATGTCAATATAGCACTGCTTTGTGCTGAGTAAAATTCACTTTTTGCTCTTGCTCCCCGTCAAGCTGCAGAGTCTCTTACTGTGCAATTAAACCTTGTCCACAGGTGATAATTATCATCTGGAAATGGGTACATCATCTACAATCCGTGAGCCAAATTGACCATGCAAAGCATCTGCAACAAACCAATTTCCATCACCCCACAAAAATGTGATTCCACCGCAATGATTGCGGGTACAAACTCCCAAACAACAGCAACTTATTATCAGAAAAAAGCCATAAAACAAGTAAACACAGAGGAGTATTTCCTGTCCCAGAAACTGCGTTGTGGCACAAGAATTGGGCATCCCCACAGAGAATTTTTGCGAGCAACTGTAGGGGCAAACCCCCCGTGGTTGCCCCCTCGGACTATAAAAAATGTACTGTTCCTCGATGCCAGAGTAGAGAAGTTCGACAGCTTGGCAAGAGGAGCAACAGCCGATACAGAGGTATTTGTATTGGACTCGACGCGGGATGGAGTCGAGCAAATTACTAGAATTTTGGCTAATTGCAGCGATTTAGACAGCCTTCAGATAGTTTCTCACGGTCGGGAAGCGAGGGTGCAGCTAGGGTCGATCGAACTCTGCAGCGACAATTTAGAAACCTACAGCCATTTGTTACAACAGTGGGGAAAAGCCCTCAGCGAGAGAGGAGATATCTTGTTATTCGGGTGCAGCGTCGCAGCGGGGAAAAGCGGCGAGGTATTCGTGCGGAGGCTGAGCTTGATAGTCGGTGCAGATATTGCAGCTTCCGACAACTTAACGGGGAGTGCGGCACTCGGCGGCGACTGGGAATTAAAATTTGCGATCAGGGGAATAAAGAGGAGTATCGCCATTGAAAAAGAAGTCCTCGAAGCCTACCCTTACGCCCTCGGCACATTAGTTAACGAAACCTTCAAAAACTCCACAGTTAGGGGGCCTTGGATTTACGGGGGAAACAACGGGGCACTGTTCAATCCCACCAGCGGGGTGACCGCAGCCAATCAACGTATCCCCGGCATTACCGGAGGCACAGTATCCGGCGTACTTCCGGCTTTGGGCGGTTCGACTCCCGGCGATGGCGCTCTGCAATTAACTCCAGCAGCAGGTGATAGGGAAGCCTTTGTCATCTACAACAACCCCATTCCTTCAACCGACGGTCTCAGAGTCCAGTTTGATTTTTATTCTTACGGTTCAAGCCAGCAATTTAATGCTCCGCAACCATTTATTAGCCCTCAGCCAGGGGACGGGCTGGGTTTCTTCTTGATTGACGGCACTGCCAGCCCAACCAGGACTGGGGGTTATGGCGGTTCTCTGGCTTACGCTCCACGAACGGGTATACCCGGTATTGAGGGAGGTTATTTAGGCATTGGGCTTGACGAGTTTGGCAATTTTTCAACATCCACAGAAGGGCGCTCTGGCCCTGATCCATCTCCGATTCCCGGCTCCTCTATTGGTTCTTTCAGACCTGATTCAGTAACTGTTAGAGGAAATCAAGCAAACGGTTATCGGTTTTTAACAAATGCGATCGTTCCCTTCGGCATCGATAACATTCCTACGAGCATTGACTTTAGTGGCCCTGTTGCCGACAAAAATTTTAATTTCAGCAATACGTTCACGAGCGATCGCAATTTAGCCAAAAGATCCGTTCAAATTACCCTGAATCCATCTAACGATCCGGTGAATCCCTCTCGTCTCACCGTTGCTTTCGATGAAAATTTCGACGACATCTACGAAACTACATTAATCGACATCTCCAACTTGGCCACCGGAAACGACCCAGTACCGCCCCTTCTCAAATTTGGTTTTGGTAGTTCCACAGGAGGCGCAAACAACATTCACGAACTTCAAAACCTGGTAGTTGAAACTATCAATCCTCCCAGTATCGCCGCAGAGGTTTCCACTATTAAGACCGGCCCGCAGTTCGTCAAGCCCGGAAGCAGCATTACCTACACGATTACTACTGTAAACAGAGGGCCAGCGCCCGCTACAAATGTCCTGATTCAAGACGAAATACCTTTTGAACTGCTGCGTCCGGGGGGATTGCCGCCGGTTCTCACTGCCTCCAACAACGGCACTTACGTGAACCAAACGAAGGCTGTCACCTGGCCGTTAATTCCGGTTCTCAATGCGGGTGAGACTTTGACTTACACCCTGACTATTGATTTGCCGCCCGGTTTAACCAGCGGTAGCAGTTTTGCCAACGTTGCATTCAGCAATAGCTCGACTTTCGACCCCGACCTCAGCAACAACAGCGGTGTACTCGCGCCAGGGCAAATCGAGGGGCCGGGTGTAGTTTTTACCACAGTTGTCGATACAGTCGCGGATTTAGTTACTACCAAAAGTGGCCCTGTGACTACTTCGGCCGGGTCAAGCGTCGCCTACACATTGACTACTACTAATATTGGGCCAGACCCCGCTGCCAATGTAACCATCACCGACAGCATTATTCCAGGTTTAACAGGAGTCAGCCTATCGGACGGGGGGAGTTACGACCCAGTTTCGGGCATTGTCACTTTCCCAGCACTGACGGTGCTGGCAAATGCGGATACTGCGACCCACACCGTCAGTTTCACTGCCCCAGCCACCCGTACCGCCATCAGCAACACGGCCCGGAGTAGCGCGGCCACTTTCGATCCGATCGCCACTAACAACAACGGTTCGACAACCAACAAAGACGGCACTCCCACTAACTCTACGGTTACGACAAGTATTGCGCCCAACGCCGACCTCGCAACCACAAAAACGGGCTCTACGAGTGCTACTGCTGGTAGTTCGGTCAGTTATTCGATCGCCACAGTCAATTTAGGGCCGAGTCCTGCGGAAGCTGTAACTATCACGGACAGCATAGTTCCGGGATTAACCGGAGTCACGGCATCTAACGGTGGCGTTTACGATCCAGTAACCGGCATTGTCACCTTCGCGCCCGTGGCAATAGCCAACGCGGAGACAGTCACCCGGACGATCGGCTTCATAGTACCGCCCACCCTAACTTCCATCAGCAACACGGCAAGAAGTACCTCCATCACTCCCGACTCCACTCCGGCCAACAACAACGGTACAAACCCCAACGCCACCGTCACTACCTCGATCGAGGCTGTGGCCGATGTTGTCACCCAAAAAACGGCTCCGCCCAGCATCCAGGTGGGCGACACCCTCCTTTATACAATCACTACTACCAACAACGGGCCGAGTCCTGCGACCAACGTAGTCATCACCGACAGCCTGATTCCCGGCTTAACTAATGTCAGCGTGTTCGATGGCGGAACCTACAATCCAGACACAGGAGTGATCGAGTTCCCAGCGATCGCGACTTTAGCCAGCGGCAGCAGCGTCACCCGCACCCTGATTTTTGTACCGCCGCCTACCCTGACGAGCATCACCAACATTGTATTGAGTCGATCGGACACTTTTGACCCGGACTTGACGAATAACAACGGCTCGACAGTCGCATTGCCCGGTCAGGCGGGGGGGCAAGTTATTACCTCGATCGATGTAGCCCGCGCCGACCTGGTTACGTCCAAGAGCGGTCTCACATCTGCTCCTGGTGGTAGTTCCGTGACTTATACTATAACTACCGCCAACAATGGGCCGAATGCTGCTGAAAACGTAGTGATTACAGACAGCATCATTCCCGGTTTAACGGGAGTCAGCGCCTCCGATAACGGCACTTACGACCCCGTGACAGGGGTTGTCACCTTCCCAACAATTCGCCGCTTGACTAGCGGCAGCAACATCAACCGCGAGGTAACAGTAGTCGTTCCAGCGACGGGTACGATTAGCAATACTTCCCAGAGTCGATCGACCACTTTTGACCCAGAACCCAGCAATAACAACGGTTCCGAGTCCAGAGCCACTGTCACCACCGCCATCAGCCCGCAGCCAACACCCAACAAACTTCCATCAGCCGACAGCAGCAATGTGGCGATCGCGCCCAACAGCGTTGTCCTTCTTAGCGGGCTCGGAGGCAGAGACTCAGACGGCACAGTGGTTACATTCACCATCAGCACCCTGCCACCGGCAAATCAAGGCGTCCTGTTCTTGGGCGACCCCGCAACTGGGGGAGTCGCCGTCACGGCAGGTCAAGCCCTGACAGCCGAGCAAATGACGCAGTTATTCTTCCAGTCGGCCGGCAATTTCACAGGAGCTAATTTTACCTACACCAGCAGGGACAATCTCGGTGGCAGCAGTCCTGCAGCCACCGTTTCTCTGCTGTCGCTGGCGTTCAACTACCCGCCGGTACCCACAAACATCAGCAAGACACTGGCGCCAAACAGCACCGTCAACCTCACAGGGTTCACGGCAAAAGACCCCGACGACTCGATCGAATTCTTCACTATCAACACCCTGCCGGCAGCAAACCAAGGCGTCCTGTTCTTGGGCGACCCCAGCCAGGGAATCCGGGTCACAGCAGGCCAAAAACTTAGCACAAGTCAAATCAGCCAGCTATTCTTCCAAGCAACCAGCGAATTCGCAGCCGCCAACTTTACCTACAGCGCCACAGACAGGCGCGGCGCCATTAGTCCAGCCCCCGCTACAGCCTCCCTGCTAGCACTATTACCTCCCACCGACGAGCCACCCGTCGCCAACAACTCCAGCGTCGCTGTGTTGCTGGAAAGAACCGTGAACATCCCCGGACTCGGAGGAACCGACCCAGACGGGACGGTGGTTTCCTTTACCGTAAACACCTTGCCACCAGCCAATGAAGGCACGCTGTTCTTGGGTGATCCGAGCCAGGGAGTGCGGGTCACGGCTGGTCAAACCCTTACAGCCGAGCAAATTACCCAGTTGTTCTTCCAGGCGTCCGGCAATTTCACAGGAGCAAACTTCACCTACAGCGCTACAGATAACCTCGGTGCCATCAGTGCGGCAGTCGCCACTGTCTCTCTCATTCCCCTTAAGGAATCGATACCAACACCAGCCCCAACTCCAACACCAGCCCCGACGCCGACACCAGCGCCGATACCCGTGCCGACGCCGATACCCGTGCCGACGCCGATACCCGTGCCGACGGCGACACCAACTCCAAATCCAACACCAGCCCCGACGCCGATACCCGTGCCGACGGCGACACCAACTCCAACTCCAACACCAGCCCCGACGCCGATACCCGCGCCGACGGCGACACCAACTCCAACTCCAACACCAGCCCCGACGCTGATACCCGCGCCGACGGCGACACCAACTCCAACTCCAACACCAGCCCCGACGCCGATACCCGCGCCGGGACCAACACCAGCCCCGATACCGATACCGATACCAGCCCCGACGCCGATACC
>NZ_JAUBRA010000045.1:0-61557 GCF_036701555.1 Microcoleus sp. Pol10D4 | reverse complement strand
AACCTAAAAGAGTGCCTTTTTTTCTGTTGATTTTGGGTTCAGATTGCACTCACTTTTTTCACTTCTCTATTTTATTGCGATCGCATTCCTCTTTAAAAACTGTCCGGAGTATTGTTAGTCTAAACTCCAGTTAATTAGTTTAAGGCCAAATCCCGCCAGACGTTGGGCTTGAGCCATGAGCCATATTATCAAATCCATAATCGCGGTATATGTTGAGTGCAAAATTTCGAGCGGCTGCCCAAATTTGAACTAAAGGTTTTGTCCTTATACGAGAAGCATCTTCACCTTGAGTTACATCCCGCACATAATGAACCTTGTTTTCAACTCCCCAATAACCTCGAATCCGCTTGGCAAATTCTTCAGCCGTTTCAATCAAAGAAGAAACGTAAAAACGAATTTCAACACTGGATTCAATAATATTTGCTCGATGGACTTCGCGGTATGACTCAATACGAATCACGGTTTTAAGTCCCGGAAATTCAGGAATATTATCTAACTGGTTACTAATACTAACCGTGCGTTTTTCAACTCGACCATGACCAACATTGTTCGATTCATGAGTCTGAATAGCTTGAAAATTGGATTGGACTGCTTCAAGTAGACCCGATTGGTTGCCTTTGAGCGCCCCAATATAGTCATTCCCACTGTCTACGATGACTTGAGCAGTTTTTTTTTGGGTACTGATTGCATCAAAAGCGAACACTACACCCTTGAGGGCCAGATCTTTGATAAATGCGGGTAAGGCCGTGATTTCATTAGTTTTTGAATCAACTTCATAGGGGTCGAGAATCAGCCCTCGTTCTACGATGTAGGCACTTACTAACATAATAGCCGGATGAGAATCTACATTAGCGTCATCATTAATCGCTTCATAAGACCCTCGTAAAACTTTGCCGTCCACTGCAATAGTTTCGCTTTCTATTGGGTCAATCCCAAAAAAACTAGATAAACAGGCCCAGTAGCGTTGTTGATCAATTCGTAGTAACGTTTGTCTTATCGTACTGTAGGAGGGTAAGCGGTTTTTTTCAGGTTTGAACAATTCTAACAGTTCATCACGGTAGGCTTTTAACCAATCTCCAATCGCTATAAAACCCCGATTTCCTGCCGCAACGGCCAGGGTAAATAAGGCTAGACATTCGCTTTGTTGATGACGCATTCCTGCTCTACGACGGCAATCTTCAAGATCCGCAAATGCTTCAACAATTGTTATCGGGGACATTTTGACCTGAACCCTCAGTGAGATTAATCTGTTATTCTATCAGGCCTTAAACTAGAATGAAATAGCCCTGGGACAACGGTGGATCTATGGGATGGAATTATGGAACGATTGGGTAATAAGTCTAATTGCACTCAAGCCCCATAAACGTCTCTATTTTCAGCGTGGCTTCTACGCCCTATCCCTCATGCAGCAAGCATTATAGATGCGTTGTCACCCGTTAAGAATTTTGAACCACTATGGGGGATTGTTAATAAATGGAAATGCCATTTTTATGTAACAGATAGGTGGAAAGTTTACCCTAAGTTTATTCCCGATGGAGATCAAATTATTAGCAAAGCATCTATGATAAGAGTTGAGGGTTAAAATACAAGATTAAGGTACTACGCAAGCGCGCCTAAAACGAAAAAGTCTTTGTTATTCTAAATCTGAACATATGCTAAGGTATTCAATTCAATTACTCATTCACTATCTAAAATTTGCAGATGTTCCAATTCCGTATCAAAATCAAATAAATCATTTTCTGCGTCCGTGATCGCATGATAATAAGTTTATCATCCCTTGATTCAGCAAGCCAAAACTTGATGGCTCAAAAATCTCCAATTCTCGTGTTCAACAAGAAATAAACATAGCCATGGTAGCTTGTCTAAATTATATTTGATTGCTAATTAATTGCTAATTATGACAATTGATTTAATCAGAGGACTTACGAATCACAACCAAAGACACCAAACTAAAGAAAGCCGATTTTTGCCGTTGCTGCGATATCTCACGCGTCTTCTCAGCAAAAACCCGGTTTCTGGCTATCCGTGGGTAAGTCATAATAGCAATAAGGGCTGGCAAAATGCACAACCCACATACTAGATATCACTTTGATATCAGACTTAAATTTTTAATACCCCCAGGGGAATTCGAATCCCCGTCGCATCCGTGAAAGGGATGTGTCCTAGGCCTCTAGACGATGGGGGCGCGTTGCGTTTGCTTGTGTTCCGCACCTTTATAACCTTAACTAATCTTTCCCAATCTGTCAACTACTTTGCGAAAGTTTTTTTTCTACTCGTCCCAAAGCTAGTCATACTAGGCTTTGAGGATACGATCGCAATTGTCGATCGCCCCCGATGCGAGCAATCTTGAACCGTGGGTGTTCTGGGTGGGGAAGCCCAAACAAGCGACGCGGGCCATGTGGCGGAACTTCATGGCGATCGAAGCATCTCTCCCAAAACCGGTAATTGCCCCCAACTGTACCTCTACGCCGGCTGCTGCTGCGCGCAGTTGCCCAATTCTTGATCGTAACAGTCCGTAGTCGTGCTGCACCAGCAGCCAAACAAGGTTTTCGCCGTCAAGAATCGGGTATTGAGCCACCAAGCTTGCACATTGTCCAAGCAATCAGGGCATTCAACTGCTGGCACTGCGTAAAATACAAAGCTGCGATCGCCTCGGATCCTTTGCCGACGACACCAAATAAACATTTACCGCAGACTCTTTCAAACATTCCGCCAGAGCCAGCAAAATAGCCACAGAAGCCTTGTTCTCCAGGCTGTAGCATAATCCAATCCTTCACCCGCAGCGGACGTTTGCGGTGCTTTTCCACCACCATCCGCGTTCCAGATCGAATTCCCGCCGACGCTAATTCATCGGCGGTACATTTACCGAAGAATTCAGCATTTAGGAGCCAAAATGGATTCTGTGCGACAGGATGGAGAATCCAGGTTTCAAGGCTCCGATTTTAATCGTGGAGCCGAAAAAAATCTTTCGTTACCAAAAACACTCACTTCAGGGATGGGGTATTCTGAATTCGGAATTCTGTCTTCTGACTCCTTCTCATTTTTTTGATCCAGGCATTTTCCCACTTGAAAGAAACATCTTCCTGCTGAGCTTTTTGAGGAGATTCGTTGGGGTTTCACCTCACCCCCGACAAACTGGTGACGCCATAAGGAGCCCACCAACTGCTGCCGTTACGGGTGGCGGGTACACTGCTGGCTAACAAGGGCTATGATCCAGATCAGCGTGTGATTGACCGCCTCAATGCCGAGGGGAAGACCACCGTGATTTCACCTCGCCGCAATTGCAAGACCCTGGAAACTTACAATGCTCAATTGTACAAAGCCCGTCATTTGATTGAGAACTTTTTCCCCAACCTCAAGCAGTATCAGGCAATCGCAACGCGCTATCACCCTAGGGCGGTGAACTTTCCGGCGTCCGATTCTTCTGGCTGCTGCGGTCATCGGGTTGAATTGATGACACCCCCTAAATTAACTTGACAGTGCCGTAAACTAATATGCCTGACCTCTTGAGCACCTTTTTTTCTAATAATTTCATTCCTCACGGGCATTGTTACCTCTGGAAACCGGGGCTAGTCTGGCTGCACTTAACGTCAGATGCCTTGACTACCCTCGCTTATTACTCGGTGGCGGTTGCCATTGTTTACTTTACAAATGAGCGTAAAGATTTGCCTGCCCATACGGTGATGCTGCTGGTGGGTTTCTTTTTTATATTTGCCTTATGTGGCACGACGCACATGATGGAAATAGTGACACTTTGGCACCCCATTTATTGGGTTTCAGGACTGATCAAAGCTGTCACTGGTGTTTGGTCTTTCTATACATTCACCTTTTTACTGATTCCCTTAATTCCAGTGGCGCTTGATGCGCCAAGTCCAGCCCAACTCGCCCTTACAAACCAGGAACTAGAAGAGAGTCGCAGCCGTATCGAGGCGATTAATGTGGAGCTAGAGCAACGGGTGCAGGAACGCACTGCCCAACTGGAAGCGTCTAATCGCACTAAAGACGAATTATTGATGCGTGAACAAATAATTCGGGCAGACGCAGAAGCAGCAAACCGTGCCAAGGATGAGTTTCTCTCGATTCTTTCTCATGAACTCAGAACTCCTCTCAACGCGATCTTAGGGTGGTCAACGATGTTACGGCAGAAAAACCTGAGTGAGGATAAGGTGGCGCGGGCTTTGGAGACGATCGAGCGAAACGCCAAATCTCAAGCCCAGCTCATCGAAGACATCCTCGATGTTTCTCGCATCATCACCGGTAAACTGCGCCTCCGAGTCCGTCCTGTCAACCTCGTGCCGGTGATTGAATCGGCGATTGAGTCTGTACACTTAGCTGCTGAGGCAAAGTCAATTCGCCTGCACAGCGTGCTCGATTCTGAAGCTGGCCCGCTCTTGGGTGATGCCGATAGGTTGCAGCAAGTTGTGTGGAATCTACTTTCTAACGCCCTCAAATTTACGCCTAAAGACGGGCGAGTCCAGATCAGTTTGCAGCGGGTTAATTCCCATGTTGAAATTACTGTCAGCGACACTGGATCAGGCATCAGCTCGGACTTTCTACCGTATGTCTTCGATCGCTTCAGCCAGCACGACAGCACAACCACTCGCAGTTATGGGGGGTTGGGTTTAGGGTTAGCCATTGTGCGTCAATTAGTTGAATTACATGGCGGGACTGTAACGGTAGTGAGTCCAGGGATAGGACAGGGGACGACCTTTATAGTTCAACTGCCCGTGATGATTATCCATCTACCACCGAGCGATCCAGAGCCATTAAACTCGCTCGTCGAGGCGAATGGGAGGGTTGAGGGGTCGCCGACCCTTGAAGGCTTACAAATCTTAGTGGTAGAGGACGAGGCTGACGCGCTAGAGTTGCTGAGCACAATTCTGGAAAAGTATGGTGCTGATGTCATGGCTGTGGCTTCGGTCAAGGAGGCCTTGACCATTATCGAAACCGCAACCGATCACAGCCCCGATGTTTTAGTGAGCGATATTGGGATGCCGGATGAAGATGGCTACTCCCTGATCCGCAAGTTGCGTCAACTTGAAGCGCAGCGGGGCGGTAGGCTACCCGCGATCGCCCTGACGGCTTATGCCCGGAATGACGATCGTCAGCAGGCACTATTAGCAGGTTTTCAGATGCATTTGACCAAACCCGTAGATGCTGCCGAGTTAGTGGCGGTGGTGGCCAGCCTCACTGGACGTACAAGCACGTGCTAAGGAATGAAAAATAAATAACTTAAAGAATTACTCAGGTTGGGGTACGGCTCGATAATTCCATTTGGGCAAATATTCGTCAAAAACCTGGGGGGGTAACAACCAGCCCCAAACCCATACTTTGTAATGATTGAGCCAATGTGTGCTAAAAAAAGAGGATCTCCTGAAGTTATGGTTATAAGTTTATATAATCAGAAAAGCAAGCTAATACGCGATTCCTAAAATTATTAAAATTAGAAAAACCATACCCTAGCCGCATTATCAACTTAATCCGATTGTTGATTCCTGACATGACTCCACTTGTGGTGCGAGCAAGAAAGTAGTTGCAAATACCCTCACAATGATTTTCAATTGTTGATGCAGATTATCTAAAAAATACTTGTGCATGATTTAGCCATTATTTGATTTTGGGCGTTGCTTAATCAGGGTATGAAAAAAAATAAGTTAAAAATCCCCAAGCTTTGTCAATACTGGTTTCTATGACTGGCATATTTAGCCTTTCATACCGTAAATCAGCAACGCCTGATTTTGTTCTGCTTTTTGGCCATTAAATTAGTCTCATATATTTCTATAAATTTTTCTTTCATCTCATACGCCATTCTCAAAAATTCTGATTTCCCTAGTGTCAATTATAATTGATCAATCTGCTCTGGATTCAAATTTACTCGATTACTTAATAATAAAATTGACTTTGCTTATCTGTTATTCCGGCTGCTCTACGTAACTTATTTAAGCCTTTATTAACTACTTTTATTACATAAAAACGATCCATAATAACTTTGGCATTTGGGAATACTTTTTTGATGACTTTAGGGAATCCTACCCACATATCAACACTCACTTAATAGACCTCTTGCAAAATAATTTTATGATATAATGAAAAGTTTTGCTGAGAGTTGATTGAATCCCAACTCCTAACTTATTTTCACTCTGGTCTTGCTATAAACAGGATAAAATGCTAGAAAGTTCTGTGGTCGTTACACAATAAGTAAATCATGAAAAATCAATCTTATCTAAATTTGAAACCCGAGCAATTTCAACGTAGATTTGGTATCAATATTCAAACCCTAAAAGCAATGGTTAACGCCTTAGAACACTTCCGGCTAGAAAATCCTAAAGACAGAAGAGGACGTCGCACCATTCTAACTCTCGAAGAACAGGTCTTAGTCGCCTTGGAATATTGGCGAGAATATCGAACATATTTTCATATTGGGACAAGTTGGGGAGTATCTGAATCAACCCGAAGCCGAATTGTAACTGATATCGAATCAACTTTAATGAAAACGGGAAAGTTCCGTATTCCGGGAAAAAAGGCATTACTCAAAGACTCTGATTATCCAGAAGTCGTGGTGATGGATGTCACAGAAACAGCTATTGAACGACCTAAAAAAAAACAGAAGAGATATTACTCAGGCAAGAAGAAATGTCATACTCTCAAAACTCAATTGGTAATTAATCAAGAGACAAGAGAAATTATTTGCACTGCTTTTGGACCAGGGCATTGCCACGATTTTAACTTGTTTAAAAAAAGTAAAATACATTTTCATCCCGAAACAAATAGCTTACAAGATAGTGGCTATCAAGGGATAAAGGATTATCACCCCAATAGTTATATCCCTAGAAAAAAACCTAAAAATGGGAAACTTTCTCGAATAGAAAAAGACTACAATCGAGTTCTAGCACAGGAGCGAATTGTGGTTGAACACGTTAATCGGAGTCTCAAAATTTTTAAAATATTGTCGAGTCGTTATCGGAATCGCCGTCGCCGTTATGGTCTGCGTTGTAATTTGTTGTCAGCAATTTACAATTATGAGTTAGCTTTAGGGGATTAAATTTAAAACCTCTAATTATAACATATATCTTTTTTGCAAGAGGTCTAATATAGGAGATAGCTCTAGTTTGTATGATAAAGACCGGATAATCACCTCTCTTGTTTATTCAAAAGTCAGTTTTGTTTAGAAGCCGTGAGCAATTGTGTTCCCCAATATCAACATTTAATTTTTTTGATCCAGGTAAGTGCGATCATTTTTTACATTTTCACAATGTACTGAGAGTCGTAAATGGGATTTTTCATAAGCTCAAAGTGAATCTATTTTGAATAAAAATTACAAGTAATTTCCTCCGTTTGGAGGAAGAACCGCAATTCAGGAGGGCAATTCTGGCAAAGTCGCTCTATCTGGGGTGAAATTTGATGTCTATATGTATAAAATGCGCGTAGATATGGTTAATAACTCTTTTGATAATTATTTGGGAACCGCGATTATCGGGGGCTAAATCGGATGCGATGAGAGACGGGAGATGGAAGAGGGGAGATTGACTCGGAAGATTAATCCTGGGCTAAAAACATTTATCTCTGGTGGAACGGGCAGGAGGCTTGCCCAGGGATAACAGTGCCTGATATCAGTTATAACTGAATCTCAGGTACTGTTATCAATCAGACCCAATCAACCTGGTAACAGCGACGAAAAATCTCAGATATCAGGTCGATCGCGCAGCAAGAAACCAAGTGGATGACGCCAAGAGTGTAAGATGTCAGTCATCATGAATACTTTCTGTTGGCGATTGCCCGACGGCACCCAAAATTAAAAATTATGCCAGCCAATTGCTGATTCTGCTGGCTTCATGTTATAGTGGTTTTCCAAGAATTAAATTCGGTGGCGTAGTTTGTTGGTGTTTATTTACAAGCGTCTCTCCGAATCTAAATCTCTGCACCCTAATGATTCTGGAGATTTTATGTCGATTTACGTGGGTAATCTTTCATATGAGGTAACATCAGATGACCTCAGCGAAGTATTTGCCGAGTACGGTACTGTAAGCCGCGTCCAAGTGCCAATGGATCGGGAAACAGGCAGGATGCGGGGTTTTGCTTTTGTGGAAATGGCAAGCGAGGCAGAAGAAGCAGCAGCCATCGCAGCTCTAGACGGTGCTGAGTGGATGGGCCGCGACTTGAAAGTCAACAAAGCCAAACCTCGCGAAAACAACAACAACAGACGCTCCTCGGGCGGCGGCGGTGGCTGGGGCGACAACGATCGCTCTTCACGACGCTACTAAGCTTTGACACTGAAAATTTGAGTTTTGGTAGTTGACGGCAGGTGCGGATGCTGCTTTTTTTTCGGGTTGTTCGATCAACCCCTCAAATAAAACTCCCAAACCTCTAAATCAGTTTTGCCCCCTCCAAGGAGGGGGCTTTGTTTTTGGCGAAAAATCCCGCGAGATACGTCTGCGGTGCCGTTCCCACTCTAGTTCGTGATTCAGTCCCTCTTAACTGCTTTTTTTAAGAGGCTGTCGGGATTTCCCGGCTCGACTCCTGTAAACTATCAAACTAGAATTAAGCAGCAAGAAAAGTTAGAATAACGGCAAAACTGAATATTGCCCAGAACAGCCAAACTATCTTTACCGAAGATTAGTCGAGAAAACCAGCCGAATATCAGCCAATATCTTGATTTTGCCTCAATAAAGATGTCCAAGGTCTACAGCACGGCGGAACTCATTAAAATCCTCGAAGAAGAGCGCCAAGCCTGCTTGCATGGGCGGCGTCTCAATTTGACTGAAACTCCTGCTACAGGCAACCCCGTGATTGACCGCTTTCTCAAATCTGAGGGAGTTCAGAAGTTTACTGCTTATCAAAATTTTAAGGCAGCCGTGCACGAATACCAGCGGGAACATCAAGTTTCTGGGATTGTCTGGCGGGAAATGGCGGTTAAAGGCAATACTCTACGGTATCCGGCAGTGGATGACGAATTAATAGCTCTACCGGTTGATTTGATTACGTTGAAGGCAGCTAAGATTGCTATGTTGGAATTCTGGCAGCAGGTAACTGCCGGGATGGATTTGTATTTAAGCATTAACAGCGGGAAGGATTTTCGCTCGATCGAGCCGGTTGATGTAGAGGCTATAGCCCAGCGCACAGAATGGGCCAGTCTCTCGAAGTGGGAAAAGTTGGATTTCCTAGAAATTTTGTTGCAGTTGGGCTGGGGGAAGCCGGAGGAAGCTTATTATAAGCGGGGATGGCCGACATCGGGCAGCGAGTACATTCACGCCGTAAAACCCGGACAGCGGCCAATTTGTTAATTAGTCAGTAGTCAGTAGTCATAGTGCTGTCCCCGCTCGCGAACGTTATTAGTCAGTAGTCAGCAGTCAGTAGTCAGTAGTTACTGATTATTGGGAGATATTCAAAACAAATAACAATTGGCAATTGGCAATTGGCAATTGGCAACTGCCAACTGTCAACTGTCAACTGTCAACTGACATCTGACAAAGCATCAAGCCAAACCACTGATTTGGATCAGTCCAAACCTGCAAAGGCATTAAACCACGCTGCGAAAGTTCTTTTTTTACAGTATTGAGATTAAACTTGCGCGATATTTCGCTGCGGATAGTTTCTCCCGCTGCAAATTCAACCGTTAAATTGAGAGAACGCAACTGCACTGTTTGCGTTTTTTTACTTTTTAAGTGCATTTCAATTTGACATTGCTCTTGATTGTAAAAAGCCCAATGCTCGAACTGTGCTAAATCAAAATTTCCCTCAAATTTTCGATTTAAATGCCGCAGCATATTCAAGTTAAATGCTGCCGTTACTCCTTGACTGTCATCGTATGCAGGCTCTAAAATATCCTTAGATTTGTCCAAGTCAATTCCCAGCAAAAAATACTCTCCCGGCTGCAATGCACCGACAATTTGCGAGAAGAACAAATCACATTCTTGAGCGTTGAGATTGCCGAGGGTACTGCCGAGAAAACAAATCATTCGGGTTGGCAACGGCGACGGTGCAATTTTAGCTAAGGCTAATTCGTATGTGCTGACAAGTCCGTGAATCTGGAGCGACGGATAATCGGCCAACAGTTGACAAGCGCTGCTTTCTAAGATAGTAGGACTGATGTCGATCGGCAAATAATGCAGGGGATATTCCAGTTGACTGTAAGCATCAAGGAGAATCCGAGTTTTAGTGGAACTGCCGCTGCCGAGTTCGACGATTTCGCAGGGGCCCGTTAAATTGGCGATCGCCCCCGCGCACCCCTGCAAAATGGCCGTCTCAGTGCGCGTCAAGTAGTATTCCGGCAACTGGCAAATCAACTCAAACAGCTTCGAGCCGCGATCGTCGTAGAAATACTTTGGAGGCAGGGATTTGGGGGTTTGAGTCAACCCGCTAACTACATCGCTGCCAGCATTGATTTCTGCGGGTGTCAGTGCTGCAGCGCTCACCAGTCGCTCTAAGTGCAGCCGGTTTTCCTTCGTTAAGGCTGAGTTTGTCGTGTCGGACAGTCTTGGGGATTTCATCATAAAAATGGGTAGAAACCCCGTGCTTTTAGCACGGCTTTACATTTAATTTGAATCCCCTCGCGGGGTGGAGGGGTATGGTTGCCCCTCCCGTGAGGTATGGTTGCCTCAAACTCCCATTTCTGGGGTAAAGTTAGCTTCGCTAATGTTTAGTGAGCTTGTTAAGCTAGCAACACTGTCTCAGTGGCCTTAAGACTGTTTAGTTGCAAGCGATAGAGCGGAAAACTAGCTTCGCATTCTCCGGTATCGTGACCCAAAAAACGTAGTCAGTAAAGACTTAAGCTGGTCAGGATGGCTTGTTAGATTTCTCTTTCAAGCCTCATGCCTTTAGGCTGAGGTTCCTGACAAAGTAATTTTTAGATGCACATACGGGTATAGCACGAAGCCGCGCTGCCAAATATCGAGCTCAAGTCAGATTTTTCATGCCACTCTCCGTTCTGTATTGTCTCACCCGATGGCGATCGCATCCACAATTAAAACTTAAAATTTATCCACAAAATTTATTTAATACTTAACCAAACTTGTTTTCTTTGAGCTTGTTACATGGAAAAAAGTTGGGCATTTCACAAACAAATTTTGTCCCCAATTCTCTCTCCAGTCATTTATCTGATGTTCGTCAAATAAGCTTTATAATGCGAGTATTAAGGAATTTGTTCATCTGAAAAGTCTAATGAATAAATTCCTCACTCTGAACAAATTTGATGGTAATTATAATTACCTAGCAAACTACTTAGCGCAGCGAAAACCAGCAATAATTTGCCGCACGCCCGGATAGTACCAATTCCGAAAACTTGATCGCAGTGCCTGCGGAAAAGTCGCCCAACTCCCGCCTTTCAAAACCCGGTGTTCTCCATCAAAATAAACTTGAGAATATCCCCTGTAAGGATAACTTTCAAATCCCGGATAGGCGTCAAAGGTTGAAGCAGTCCACTCCCAAACATTGCCTAACATATCGCAGCAGCCGATCGCGCTTGCTCCTTTGGGAAAGGCATCAACTGGCGAGGTATTGGCAATATTATTGCCGTGATTGCACAGGCTGCCGTTTGGCTGTTCCTCTCCCCAAGGATAGATGCGATATGTTTGATTTGTGGTATCCCAACTCGCAGCTTTTTCCCATTCGGCTTCCGATGGCAAACGCTTGCCGATAAAGTTGCAGTAAGCTTCGGCTTCGTACCAACTGACACCGCAAACAGGATGGTTGTTGAAAGCTGGATTTTCTGACCAGTACAGCGGTCGATCGACTTTAGCAGATTGCAGCCATTTCCAGCCGTCCGCTGACCACCAATCAGGGTTTTGATAGCCGCCGGATTCCATGAAATCTCGGTATTGACCGCAAGTGACCGGATAGCGATCGATCGAGTATGCTTCTAAATAACATAGGTGGCGCGATCGCTCGTTATCCAAAGCCTCAGCAGCATCGCTTCCCAGGTAAAATTCCCCGCCCGGAATTTCAATCGCCTGGGAATCGGTAATTTGTAATTGGTAATCGGTAATTGGTAATCGGTAATTGGTAATTAATCTTCCTTCCTCATTCCCTCTTCCTTCTTCCTTCTTCCCTCTTCCTTCTTCCTTCTTCCTTTGCATTTGCAACACGAAAGCAACAGTTTCGCAGTGCTGGCTTTCGTGCTGAATAATAAACCGCCAGAGACGTTCTTGCTCGTCGATCGGCGCGACTTCCAAATAATCTAACACCTTTTTTCTCACCGCGTCCAGATATAATTCAACTTCAGGTAACGCGGGCAGAAAAACCCGTTGTTTTTTCGGCAAAATATCAGCAGCAAACAGTTGGTGATACTGAGGAAAGACAGGTTCCAACCCAGCACATCGCTGCAACAGCCACAAATCTTCAGTATAAGCAATGTGACCTAAGTGCCAGCCAACCGGACTGAAATCAGGATGAGCTTGGCGACAAAAAGTATCATAATCGATGTCTGCAAATAGCTTGAAAGTGCCGCGGCGACACTGCTGCAAATCGCGATAAATTGCCTCTCTACAAGATTGGATAGATTTCGATATCACGCTCTACTCCGGTACTGATAATGCTCTGGACTGGACACTCGTGCCAATTGCCAGCAAATAAAGGTTCAGAAGCAATGATGACAGAATTGGGGAAATTTAAATCGTCTCGTAGCCAATAGAGGGAAGGAGGGGTTTTTTGGGAAGCAAAGCGAGAGGCAACGAGCTGGTGTCCGTCGCTGACAATGATATTAGCTGAAAATTCTACTTGGTGAAAGTTTGCTAGCTCTGCCACAGTTTTCAGCGAGTTTTGCAAAGCAGCTTCTAGAGTCATATTGGCGGCTGTCAATTCATTGACAAACAAGCCGAAAATATGTTCTGAATCTGTAGTGCCGTTAATTGATTGATAAACGGTATCGCTGAGTCGATCGCGAATTGGTCTGTAAAGAGTTTGCCGAAAATTCTTCACGAAGCCGTTGTGTACGAACAGCAGGCGATCGTTCTGAAACGGCTGACAGTTGCTCAAATCTACAGCTTGTCCAGAAGTTGCACTGCGAACGTATCCGATCGCGCATCCAGATTCAACGTATCGACTGATACTCGGAAGGTTAATGTCGCTCCAAATTGGCTGTACATTTTTATAAGTAAACGGGTCAGTATCTAGGTGCGGGTGATACCAACCAATACCAAAACCGTCAGCATTGAGTACGCCAGAAGTCATTTCGCGGGGCTCGTAACTCTGCACAATTAGGGAATGTTCCGGCTTGTACAGAATAGCATCGAGTAAAATCGGCTCCCCGAGGTAGCCAAGCAAACGGCACATAAAATTTTTGCAGCAAATTGATTAGCATTGTAGGCCATTAACCAAAAAATTGCCCGATCGCCCATCTTCAGCGCTGGGAACAAGGTTTTTTGTAGCGCGCTGCCAGCATCGCAGTACAAACGATACAGTTAAGGTAGAACCCCTACAGCACAAGGAGACTCTTGAATGTTCCTCGACGAACTCATCCCAATGGCGAAAGAATTGATCGAACAGCCCATCGCCTTCGCGGGCGGATTTTTATCTGGCCTGCTTCGACTCAACCTTCACGAAGATCCCGTTAAAAGCTGGATCGACGAGCAAGCTGGTTCAACTTCCTACACTACTCCCCCAGCCGAACCCACCAACGGTAAAAGCACGGGGCCTCAGTCAATCTCGATCGACTAAGGAAAAGCAGTAACATCCTCCCAACGCCAAACTGATTACAGTTATGGCGTGGGCTTCCAAACTTCACAGTTTGGCTTTTCGCGTTTTTCCCTTACGGGATTTCCACACTTGGCTAGACTGAATTTCTCAGTCCCCGCTACTAAGTCTGCACAGACACTTTCGATTCCCGTATAGCCTTTCTCAGATAGATAAAGTACAATAACAGCAGTGTGTAAACCAGTTACAAGTATTTTTCTGAGAAAGTTGACAAAATGCAAAGTCGATCCCATTTCCTAATTATTGATAATTTGTTGTGTTGATAAAACTGAAATTATTTTTAAGTTTTGACCCTAATTTTTTAAGCTTATGGTAGATTAGGCAAAGGGGGCGACAAGTATATTACTTTCGCCCTTTTTCTTGATTACTTATTTTGCCCCTTTGTATGACCATTGTCTATCACTACCAAAGCATTTTTCCATAATTTAGGTAGTTGCCATAGCCTAAAAGTATCAAGCTTAATTGTATCATGTTCCTTGTCAAATGAACTTATATTAGAACTTTATTAAAAAAAGTTACATATAGTGTTTATGAAAACTTATCAAACACGTTCGTTAGTTTTTTTTCTCGCTATTGAACCTTTTAATGATAGAGTTAATAAGGAAGTTATTCAAGAGTGGGAGCATTTTTATTTTAAAGGGGTTTATGAAAACGAATTCAGCATGATGACAACCAAAAAGCTACCGTAACTGCGTCGTCACTCAGAATCGATAGCCACTTTCAGGCTCAGGAGTTAATCATCAATTAATTACTAATTTAAAACTGTAAAAGCTCCACCGTAAAATCCTAATAGGTACTTCATCTACCTAATAAAAGCTATAATATACAAGATATGTTCATGATTGCAGCGAGGATAACTGTAGTAGAAGGAAGCAGAAATAGTATGTTGAGAAAAATGAATTTACAAACTAGACTGATCAGCGCCTTTCTGATGATGGGAATTTTAGTATTTTTAGTGGCTTGGGTAGGATGGATCTCAACATCTAATCTGAGTCAACACATAGAGACTATCGGTAAAAACAACTTACCGAGTATTGAAGCATTATTGAAAATTAACGAGGGACAAACCCAAATTGAGTCATCCGAGAGAGCGTTAATTAATCCGGCACTCAGTCAAGCAGAAAGGCAAGATGCCTTAAACAGAATGGACAAGGCTTGGCAGCAGATTAAAGAGGGGTTTAAAGCATACGAACTCCTTCCTCGTACCTCAGAGGAAGACGCACTATATCAACAAATGCTGAAGTATTGGGAGGAATGGCAGCAGGAAGATCAAGAACTCCTGCGAATTAATCAAGAATTTGAGAAAGTGGGAATTTTGAATCCTTTGGGCTTGCAGCTAAGCCTAATTAATCAAGGTAAAAGTAATTCGCCCGAAATGGCAAGAGCCAAGACAGCGAGTAACCTTTTGAATAAACTTAGTCAGCAAGCTAAGGTGATTCGCATTAAATTTATAAATTCAGAAAAAGCAACTTTAGTAGTAGTTGAATCCAATCGAGAGCAAGCGGATGACGCTTATCAAACCGCCCAAAATGATAGTAGGAAGACTCAAGTAGCTGTATTCTTGGGGATGACAGTTGGACCGCTAGTAGCGATTATTTTAGGAATAGCTTTAAGCATAGCGATCGCCAAACCTTTAGATAAAGCGCTGAAAGGTATTATTAATATGATTGTCAGTTCTTCTACCGAGATCGCTGCTACCATTGAGCAACAGGAACGTATTGCTGTACAACAAGCTGCTTCTGTTAATCAAACAACTACCACAATGGATGAATTGGGCGCATCATCAAGGCAATCAGCTATGCAAGCCGAATCAGCTCTTGAAAATGCCAGTAATGTCTTAAATATGGCGGCAGAAGGCAGTAAAGGAGTGCATAAAACCCAGCAGGGAATGTTGAGTTTGACGGAAAAAGTCGGAGCGATCGCCGATCAAGTTTTAAATTTGAGCCAGCAAACCAATCAGATTGCTAATATTACCAATTTAGTCAGCGATTTGGCTAATCAAACTAATATGCTGGCGATTAACGCTACAGTGGAAGCAGTACGCACCGGAGAACAAGGAAAGGGGTTTGGGGTGGTGGCGACGGAAATTCGCAGACTGGCAGATCAAAGCAAAAAATCGTCGGATCAGATTAGTGATTTGATAAACGGTATTAAAAATTCCATTAATAAAACAGTGATGGTAACAGATGAGGGCAAGAAAACTTTAGATAATAGCCTGAAATTGACTGAAGGTACGGCGGACAATTTTAACAAGGTTGCTAATGCAATTAACAGTGTTGTTGTCAGCAGTCAGCAAATTTATCTGAATACCAAACAGCAGGCGATCGCTATTGAGCAAGTGGTAGATGCGATGAATGTTCTGAATAAAGGAGCAGCGGAAACAGCCAGCGGTATTACCCAAGGTCGAATTGGCACTCAAACACTTAACAAAGCGGCTTTAAATCTCAAATCCTTAGTTTAATTGAGAAAAGAAAGTAAGATCCTAAACTGGGGATGAAGGAGATGGGGAGAAAATTTTCCCAATTCCCCATTTCCCATTTCCCATTCTCAATTTTGCCAAAGGATTGAAGGCGAGATTTCCCCGTCTATGAAAGGGCTGGGGAGATGTGAAGTAAGTTTCCTCAAAGGGCTGTCTAGATGTGTATAACAATTCTCAAGTGAGTGAGGTAGAGATTTAGATTTTAAATTAAAGAATTGAAGTAGTGGGGAATTGGTAATTAACTGGCAAGTATCTCACGAAAGTTGAGAACCGCTATATCAACGCTCGTGGCCCAGAGCAACCTAATATATTATACCTTGTTAGTCGCTATGTTTCCGAAGATGCTTGGTGATTCGTCGCCCACCCATAAGTGATCTGATTAAAATCAAGTATTGTTCTGGGGTGGGGTTCCTCGCGACGCCAAAACTCATCTCCTCACTCGCCCTGCGGATGAGTGAGGAGATGAGTGTTGATTAAGCTAACTATTGCAACCAGTACCAAGGGTTGGTCAATCGATTTTAGATTTTAGATTTTAGATTTTAGAATTGAAGCATTGACCCCACGGATAAATTCGGGGGGCAAGTTTCTCGGATACAGGTTTTTTATTTATCCACGCATAAATCAGGGGGCTTGTATCCTGGATGCTTTCGGTGAGTGCGGCAAACCCTTTTAGTCAGAGTCGATCGCCCAGTTGTATGCTAGATAGCACTTGACAGTTAAATTAAAAGGTTATTATGTATAGCACAACAAGTTCAGTTCGATCGACATGACTATCTACATTGGAAATCTGTCTTACCGCGCCACCGAAGAAGACCTGAAAGCAGTATTTGCAGAATACGGCACAGTCAAGCGAGTTGTCTTGCCTACCGACAGGGAAACCGGTCGGATGCGCGGTTTTGCATTTGTTGAGATGATGGAGGATGCCCAAGAAGACGCTGCAATTGCCGAATTAGACGGTGCAGAGTGGATGGGGCGCCCCTTGCGAGTGAACAAAGCTAAACCGAAAGAAGAGGGAAATCGAGGCGCAGGTATCAATAGAAACGACGGATATTAGTCCGCGATGCGGCGGTTGACATCCTCTCGGAACCCACCTGATGCACCAGTGCGCCACTAGCGCCGAATTGCAAGCAACAGTTGATTTTGGGGATGAAATGTCAAATCCGCTGCACAAAAACGTCGATTCTTTAGGGGCTACACTTGATTCATAACTTTTTGAGAAAGACAGAATTTATGCACGCTAGTCTAGAAAGCCGATTTCTTCCCGGATACCTCGCTGCTCAAGCCAAGATTTATTAGAATAAACCGGGTTGATGAGCGTTAATCTTAGAAAGAGTAAACTCGCCCTTTTTCATCAATATAAACTGACCGGTCTTGCCTAGTGCGGGGGTCTGATCTGGTGATGCGAATCGTCAAAATGTTTGTCTGCGAGTCAACGTTATAGTCGTATTTCAAAGTTGTGGTTCCTCCGGTGGCATTAATTGGAATATTGGCAATGTCGCCGGTGCGATTGCTGATGCGAACACTGATGTTTCTGCTGGCTCCGACTGGCAAGGATGACAAGCTGCCACCTGATTCACCGTATTCTAGGTTTAATCCAGTTTCATTTAACAGTCTTAGGGTAATGTTGCGAGTATTGTCAACCTGCGCTTGAGGTTGCCAGAATCCTGGTTTTTTGCCACCGTCAGTTGCAGGTTGAGATAATGCTGGGTGAGGATGCAGAAATGCTAGGGCGGCAAGTATTGCTGCGGTTGCAATAATTTTTGATTTCACGGTTTTTACCTCCGGGTCAAGAATTGGTGATATTTCTATCCTAGCTTTAAAATCGGATGTTAGTGGAAGGAAGAAGGAAGTTCGGCAACGGATTATTTAACGGATGTAACGGATGTAACGGATGTCAGTCCGATGTCCGTCGGAAGAAGGAAGAAGGAAGAAGGAAGAAGGAAGAAGCAATAAAAGGAATAAAAGCAAGGGTTTGAGAAATTAAGAATTTCCTAACCGTCAGGGCGGTTGCTATATAATTAGAAACCGGGCTTCTGTAGTTGTTAATATTCCTGGACGCACGGGTTGTCTAGAAACCCGATTTCTGAGCGGGTGGATGCTTGCCAAAGCTATGATTTAGAGTAGAAACCGGATTTCTGAGGTATAGTGCATCCGGGATTGGTTAATTGTTAATTATCGATCGAGCGGCTTCTAGCAACAGGCGCTGTTCGGCGCGGACGATCGCCCTGCTAGTTTGTTCTGCAGCATCGACATTGACCGAAATAGACGAAATTCCCCACCGCACGAAGGATTCAACTGTATCGGGATACAATGCGGGAGCGTCGCCGCAGATTGAGCAAGGAATGCCCGCGGCCCGGGCCTGTTTGATTAATTGTTCGATCGCCCTCATCACGGCTCGATCTCGCCCGTTGAAAGCACCTGCTACCTGGTCGGAGTGGCGGTGAATTCCTAACAGCAATTGGGTTAAATCGTTAGTGCCGATAGAAACTCCTTGAACTCCGGCTTTTACATAATCTGGCAATAAAAATAAGACCGAAGGAACTTCCGCCATAATCCACATTTGAAATTCAGTTGAGCGGTTTTTCCAAACTGTTTCTAATCGCTGGCGGCAGTATATAAACTCGTCAACCGAGCGCACGAAAGGCAAAATTAAATTAACATTGGTATGGCCTGACTCGCAGACTTTTTGAAGTACGCAGAGTTCCCAATCAAATAATTCCGGTTCAAAGGTATAACTGAAAGTGCCATGGGCGCCTGACTCCCGTAAATCGAGAGAGCGATAAAATATTGGCCGCGGCGAAACGGCAGCAGCAAATAAGCTGAGACAATCCGCCATGCGATCGACAAATTCCGATTGGCGGCCGTCTTGTAGCCAAACTTTGGGGTTTTGACAGTCCAAAGCTTCTAATGCCATTAATTCCGATCGCAGCAATCCGATGCCGTCTATTGGCAGATTTTTGAGGCGGTCAATCGAACTTGTTTGGCTGACATTAACTAGCAGTTGAGTCGCCGTTGGTGGGCCCCAAACATATTGAGTAGACTCAAATTGTCGAGATTTAAGCCCGGAATTGGACGATCGATCAGAGGTAGAAGATTGGTGCTTGGCTATTGACATTTTGGCTGCTGTACTGTATATGTCTGCATTTTTTGCTGTGTCCCGAAGTCGGCCGCTGTCTCCTGTCTCGATCGCATCGGGTTGGGCGAGGGCAAAAACTTCTCCGCTATCGCCGTCTACCAAGACGGAATCGCCCGAGGCGATCACCCGCGTGGCCCCGGTCACTCCCACAACGGCGGGAATCCCCAATTCTCTCGCTAAAATGGCGCCGTGGCCTGTCATACCTCCTTGTTCCGCAACCACCCCAGCAGCAACCTTCAGCCAAGGCAGCCAATTCGGATCGATTGTCGGGGCTACCAAAATGCCTCCGGCTAAGAATTCCGCGTTTTCTGGGTGGGAATTAGTCATAACTTGAGCAATTGCTTCGGCTTTTCCTGATGCTGCTCCCACACCTCTGAGTATCGCAGGAGTTCGGGCTGGGGCGATCGAGTTGGGCTGCGGGAGGGCGATCGAAGTTTCCTCTACCGGCACGACTTTTTCCCCTTTCACAAGACGAACTTGAGTGAAATAAAACTGCGGTTCGCCGCTGTTTGCTGTCTGGTTTAGCGTCCACTCCAAAATTAAATCTGAGTCAAATTCTGCGATCGCTTTTTTACTCAATTCAATGATTTCTTGGAGTTGCGATTCCTCTAAAACGTATTCTGTTTGTGCTTCCTCTCCCAGCGCTAAAACTTGCACGCAACAGTCAGCAAAATCAGGAATTATAAATGGAGAATCGGGAATTGGGAAAGCAGCAAACTTGCCCAGCAGCAGTTTTTTTTCCGGTTCACCATCACCGGCTTTGAGATTGTAGGCTAATGTTTTGTAACCGATCCGCTGCAATTTAACCGCGCTTGTTTCCGGCTGCACTTGATAGTAATCGGGGATGGTTTCTCCCTTAGCGAGGGACAATCCCAAACCGCTGGTGGCTTGGATTTCCCACTGTGCACCAGTCTTTGTTTTCACCTCGCCTGCGGCGATCGCTTCTTGAAGTGGCTGCACCAAAACTGCGGGATTGATTTGCTGTACCCGCAGGCCGCACCGCTGCCAGTAAAATAGACTTCGGGCTCTGAACATTTCTGCCCAAGCTCGTTTGAGTCCGGCCCCAATGGCTTCGGGTTCTGCCCGTACTGCCTGAGATTCCAGAATGCCGACTGTTTTCGGGTTCCAGGAAGTCAGGGAAGGGCGAAAAATTAAGGCTGTGGAGTTTAAGTTTGACTGTGAGTTGAGTTGAGAAACAGCAGACTCTAGGGTGGAGAGCAGTGAATCTGACAGTTTGCCGGCGAGGATTTGGTGGCGGATGCTACGGGCGATCGATTGCAGTTGTCTGGGTTCATCGACATTCAAGTGCAGGGAAGAGTGTGGCCAGTCAGCAAACAGCGGTTCTAGCCAGTCGATCGACTCTAAAAACTGCCAGAATGTAGTAGCCGGCACGACAAAACCCGGTACAACAGGATGATTTTTCTGGAGCAAACAGCTCAAGTAAAATGCTTTTTCTCCCACTGCATCTCGGTCTGAAGGTTGAATTTTGTCTAACCAGTAGAGGTTTTTCACGCTGCGAGCCTGTCGGTGGAAACTGATTGAAGTTGAAAGTTTTTCCCATTAATCACTTACGACAATTTTAGGATGAACAAGCGAAAATGGACGGGATTAGTCAAATCTTTTCTCAATCTATTTCTTAAGTCTAACTGTCCTCTTTGTCAGCGACCGGCCGCCGGAGAGTTTTGTGCGTACTGTCACAAGCAACTTCAGCGATGTCAGTTAAGCGATCCCGGTCGATTTTGGCATTCAGAGCAGCGTGTTTTTGTGTGGGGTGAGTATGGCGGGGCTCTCAAACGGGCGATCGCAGCTTTGAAATATGACGGCAATCCGCAATTAGCCAAACCTCTAGGCGGCTGGCTGGCAGAAGCTTGGCTGAGTTTTCCCGAATTAGCTATAGACAATTTAATAGTTGTACCGATTCCCCTGCATCAAGAAAAGCTCAAGGAGCGCGGTTTTAACCAGGCCGAACTTTTGGCTGAAAGTTTTTGCGAGCTGACTGGTTTGCCTTTGCAGCGGCACGGTTTGGAGCGGGTGAAAAATACTCAGGCTTTATTCGCTCTGACGCCACAGCAGCGACAAGCGGAAATGAAAAATGCTTTAAGTTTGGGGAAAGATTTTCGTCGTCGCCTCCCGCGCGATCGAGTGCTGTTAGTTGATGATATTTACACTAGCGGTACTACGGTTAAGTCGGCAATTAAAATATTGGAAGATTCGGGGATTTCGGTTTATGGAACTGTGGCACTTGCAACTCCGAATAAGAGCGATCGGTAAGCTGTGACACTCTTTAATTTTAAACAGGTTTGTAGTGAGGAGTAAATTGCTCACTACAAACCTGTAATAGTTGTTTTACCAGATCTGATATTAATCACGGTTTGCTAACAATATTTTTTGGGGAAAACGCACCGCGAAGACGCGAAGGACGCGAAGAAAGAGAAGAAAGAGAATGGAGAGTGTTTAGGATGGATTTATGATTGTTGGAGGCTCGGCTGCAAGCGGGAATTTCTTGCTGATGTTCCATCGGCTACCGTCGTGAAGCAGTAAATTTAACGCCGAAGCGGTAAACTCAAAGTGGAGCGATCGCCCTGCAAATTCCAACCAAGCCGTTTGAAAATTCTCCTTAGTTAAATCGCGAAAGGCTACTGTCATGTGCGGTACAAATGAGCGACTTTGAGAAACTCGATCGACAATTCCCAAATTGGCCTCCAAATAACTCATCAAATCTTTGTGAATTTCCAGCAATTCGAGTGATTTGACAACATCAGCGTAAATGACGCGGGGCGCGAAAGCAGCAAAACCGGATAGAGTAACGGGAATTGGCAGCCGATTTGCAGAAAACTGGTTCAAACTTTCCTCTAATTTTGGAACATCCTCCGCTAACGAGTGAAAAGGAGGTTGCAGCGTGATGTGCGGGGGCGAATTCAAAGCACCGCGGCTGTTGTAGTGTTCCGCAAAATACCGTTGAATCTCAGTAATCTGGTGTTCAATATCGGGAGGCGGCACTAGGGCAATAAAAAATCGCTGTTTTGACTGGTTCATGAGATAACATCGCAGTTAAGAAAGGATGGTGCAAGATGGAATATAGAGCATTTTCCCTAGATCCCATTGCTGATCGCCCATTCCCAATCTAAAATATAAAATCTCAAATCCCAAATAAAAATGCCTTGGTTTGTCAAAATTGAGCAAGGAATTGTCGAAAAGCCTGTCTTTGACCAATTCGTGCCAGCTCACAGAGCTTATGTCCGAGAGTTGATTTCTAAAGGACACCGAGCGAAAACTGGCTACTGGGGGCGGCGGGGCGGCGGTATGTTGCTGTTTGAGGCGGGTTCGATGGATGAGGCGAAGGCGATCGTCGCTGAAGACCCGCTGGTGAAGAATGGTTGCGTTATTTATGAAATTTATCACTGGTGTGTGGTTGAAGAATAAATAACTGTGTTATACTCATTTATGAACTGGACCCACGCGATTCCAACGCCCAAATCTTGTCAGGACCGGAAGGTAGCAGCAACACGGGATGCTTGTAATAGGCGTGGTCTCCGGTTCACCCAGTTTTTTGAGGTGTAGCTCCTATGCCTGGTTTCGGAGATATTTTACAAAAAGCAGTTTACCTTGGTGTCGGGCTAGCTTCCTACGCTGGTGAAAAAGCTGGCAGCAAGTTAACTGAATTACGCACTGAAGCCCAAAAGCTGGCAGACGAATTGGTGAAGCGGGGCGAGATGTCCACGGAAGAAGCTCGTCGCTTTGTTGATGATATGGTGCAACAGGCTCAGCAGCAGCCCCCCGTAGCCTCGGCTGGGAACGAAAAACCCGCTGAACCTCGGCGGATTGAAATTGTTTCTGAGGAAGAAGATGTCTCGGCAAAAGATGCTAAAGAGACAGGCGGCGTAGACAAGCTCCGCGAACAAGTGCAGAATTTACAAGAGGAATTGCGGCGGCTGAAGCGGGATTAAGCAGCAAAAAGCTCGCTCAGCAAAGCATGAAGGGAACTCAGGAGAATAATCTTGAGTTCCCTTTTTGAATATTTCCCCTGTCAGATGTGGACGGATATCAGGCAATAGGTAATAGAATTGAAAGTAGGTGCGATCGCTTCGCATGAGGCTGGCTGCACGTATCTGTAAAATATTTTGTAATAGCAAGCTGTCAAATTCATGGAAGATTGGTCTAAAGATTTTTTTGGAGTAATGGAAAATGCTGTTTCTGAAGTAGAGCATTTTTTCAGCGAAATGGGCGAAGAGTTTGTCGAAATGCTGGACGTTTTGGCAAAAATGTCGGAAGAGTTTACAGAACAAGTACAAAATAATCTGATTAATGACATTGACGGTTATTTCAATGAATTTGACGGTTTATTTAATGAGTTTATCGAACCGATAATTGAAATTTACCGCGACTTCGACCCTGAGTTTGATGAGATAGATTTGTCGATGGTGACTTATGTAGACCCTTCGCCGACGCAGCAGCCGGCTTGTCGCGGTTGTCGCAACTATCACGGTCAAGTTTACGGGGGAAATTTGTTGGTTTGTGCGATGCACCCTACTGGCGTGGAATCGGAGAGTTGTGCTGATTGGGAAACAGACAGCGATATTAATTTTTAAGACGGGAGTTGAGTTGTTGAGGGGTTAATGGCTTATGGTAACGTCAATTCAGTCTCCGTCAAAGATTTCTCTGGAAGAGTTTCTGCTATTGCCAGAGACTAAGCCGGCTAGCGAGTATGTTGACGGTCAAATTTCTCAAAAAGCTATGCCACAAGGAAAACACAGCACGTTACAAATCAAATTTTCATCCGCTATTAATCAGGTTGGCAAACCGCAAAAGTTAGCTTTTGCTTTTCCCCAATTGCGCTGCACTTTTGGGGGAGGTGCTGTTGTTCCAGATTTAGCAGTATTTGAGTGGTCGCGCATTCCTCTGAATTCTCAGGGAGAAATTGAAAATAGGTTTGAAATTGCTCCCGATTGGATAATTGAGATTTTATCGCCGGATCAAAGTTCAACTCGCGTGATTAAGAAGATTCTGTTTTGCCTCAAAAATAAAACTAAATTGGGTTGGCTGATTGACCCGGAAGAAGAATTGGTAATTGTTTTTAAACCGCAGCAAGAACCTGAGATTAAGGATAATGAAGATATTTTACCAGTTCTGGATGTGCTTTCGGGTTGGCAACTGTCGGCGGATGATTTGTTTGGGCTGTTAAGTTTCGATCGCCCGTGAGTTACAGTTGAGTATAGGGAATATTGCATCTAACGGCATTTAAAGGTGAATCGCTCAACGGCTAATAATTCGCAATTTGGATTTCCGAAAATGCCGCCATCGCTGCAATTGCGACAGTATCAGCGAGTGGCGGTTGCTAATTGGTTTGCGAATCAGGGACGCGGTACGCTGAAAATGGCGACGGGTAGCGGCAAGACGATTACTGCACTGGCGATCGCCACTGAATTATACAATAAAATTAACCTGCAAGTCCTGCTCGTAATTTGCCCTTACTGCCACCTGGTGAATCAGTGGGCGCGCGAATCCGAGAAATTTGGTTTAAAACCTATTTTGGCTTTTGATAGCGCCCGCAGTTGGCAAAATAAGCTGGCTGCGGGTTTGTATGAAGTGCGATCTGGCGATCGGGCATTTCTCACAATCATCACTACTAATGCTACCTTAATGGGAGATAGTTTGCGATCGCAACTGCGCTATTTCCCAGAAAAAACCCTGATTATTGGAGACGAAGTTCACAACTTAGGCGCGCCCCGTTTAGGAGAAAGTTTGCCGCGCAATATTGGACTGCGGCTCGCCCTTTCCGCCACCCCAGAAAGGCATTTCGACGAACAAGGAACCGAAGCTATTTTAGATTATTTCGGCCCTGTTTTGCAGCCGGAACTCACCTTAGCCGACGCCATCCGCCAAAAAGCATTAGTACATTATTTATACTATCCAATTTTAGTAGAATTGACAGAAGCCGAAACCCGCAAATATTCCCGCTTAACTCAAAAGATTGGCTGGGCGCTTTGGGGCGATGAAAAAGTAGAAGAAAACGATGCTTTAACGACTTTATTAATGCAGCGAGCCCGGTTGATTGGGGCGGCGGCTAATAAATTAGTAGCTTTGCGAGAATTAATGATTCACCGTCTCGACACAGCCCATACTTTATTTTACTGCGGCGACGGTGCGATCGAAGGAGGTGCGCGCCGAAATAACAACCGCCAACTAACAGAAACTGCGAAGTTATTGGGTTCAGAATTAGGCTACCGAGTTAACACTTATACTGCGGCAACTCCTTTAGCAGAAAGAGAACGATTGCGCCAGCAATTTGAGAGTGGAGAATTGCAAGGTTTAGTCGCGATTCGCTGTTTGGATGAAGGCGTGGATATTCCAGCAATTCGCAATGCTGTAATTTTAGCAAGCAGCAGCAATCCGCGCCAGTTTATTCAGCGTCGGGGACGCATTTTGCGGCCGCATCCGGGGAAGGAAAGGGCAACTTTATTTGACATGATAGTTTTGCCTCCAGATTTGGGCAGAGAAACCTTAGAAGTCGAGCGCAATTTGCTGCGAAAAGAGTTGAAGCGGTTCTTGGAATTTGCCGATTTAGCCGACAATGCTGGGGAAGCTAGAGTGAAATTGCTGCAACTTCAGAAGCGTTACGGGCTATTAGACATTTGACATTTATTAAGGTTCGGTTTATGTTTGAGAATAGAGAATTATTTGATCGCAGTTTTAGTTGCTACTTTTAATATTTGCACAAAAAATATGACTGAAAATATGAATGAAAATCTGATGATAGCATTTAGATATGAAGATAGCGCGATCGCAGCCATACCGACAAGCATTGTAGCAGAAAAGCGTTCTGCTTATCAAACTCATCAGGAATTCAGCGACGTACAGCAACCAATTACTAGCGCGCCACCGGAAGTACGTCAAATTATCGAGCGGGTATTGGAAATTGAAAAAGATAAGTTGTACATGAGAGCTCCCCGCCACATTAACGATGACATTTTAAAAATCATTAAGGAAGCAATTGTATGAAGTTAATCTCAATTACTCTATGCAACTTTCGTCAATTTTACGGCAAAAGCCCCGAAATTAGACTAGCTTGGGGCGGGCAAAATATTACAGTAATTCACGGGAATAATGGCGCTGGAAAAACTGCCTTAATGAATGCCTTTACGTGGGTACTTTACGGAAAATTTAGCGCAGCTTTTGCGGCAGAAGAACAATTAGTAAACAAGCGCGCTCTGGCTGAGGCGGAAATGGGAAAAGCCGTAGGTTGTTGGGCGGAAATTGTGTTTGAACACGACAGCACGCGCTACCAAGCAAGACGCATTTGTCGTGCTTATAAAAGTGGAAACACTGTAGAACATGGCAAGAGTGAATTGTTTCTTAATGTAGCAAAAGATAACGGTCTCTGGCTGAAGCCGGATCAGCATCCTGATGATATTATCGGGCGGATTTTGCCGGAAAGTTTACATAAATATTTCTTTTTTGACGGGGAGCGAATCGAGCAAATTGTCCGCTATGACAAGAAGGCAGAAATTGCGGAAGCTACTAAGGAGTTGCTGGGGGTGGAAGTCTTGAATAGATCGATCCGGCATTTAGGAGAAGCAAAAAAATCTCTAGAGACAGATTTAAATATAATTGGGAATGCTGAAACGAAGAAACTTTTAAAAGATAAGCAAAAAATTGAGCAAGAAGCTGAGCAACTTTCCAGCAGACAAGTAGAAATAGAGCGGGAATTGGCGAACCAAGGGGAGTTAAAGAAAGCAGTTAATGGTAATTTGTTGGAACTTAGCGGTGCTGCGGATTTACAAAAGTTGCGAGACGAATTGCAAAAGCAACGAGATTTATTGAAGCAACAAATTGTACAGGCTACAGATGCTCTAAAACGAGCAATTTCTGTGCGCGGTTACGCAGTATTTCTGTCGGAGGCGGCGGCGGAATTTGAAGTAATTGTTGAAGGTTTGCGGGAATGTGGCTCGTTGCTTTCGGGGATTCAGCGGCCGTTTTTGGAAGAGTTATTAGCGCAGCAGCGGTGTATCTGCGGTGCGGAATTAGTGGAGGGTTCTGAATCTCGCCAACAGGTTAGCGGTTGGATGGATAAGGCGGGTGTTGGCGATGTGGAAGAAACAACTATTCGGATTAGCGATCGGGTAAATGAAATTGATAAACAAGTGGCTGATTTTTGGGAGGAAATTGACCGACAGCAAGGCAATATCAGCCACGACAGAACCGAACTTTCTCGGGTAGAAAATCAGTTAGATGATATTCACAACAAGCTGCGAAATTTTCCTGACGAAGATGTCAGCCGCTTGCAAAAACGCTTGGATGAAATTGAGGCAAAAATTGGCGATTTGCACCGAGAAACAGGCTCTAATCAGCAGCAGATTGAGAGTTTGAATGTACAGGTGTCGGCTTTGGAAAAGCAAATCGATAAGCAGCAACTGAATGAGCAAAGGCAAGTATTAGCCCAGCGCCGGATTGCTGCAGCTCAGGATGCGATCGATCGCCTAACTGAAGTGCGATCGCGCTTAGAAAAACAGTTTTGTTCTCAGTTGGAAAAGCGAGTGCAAGATATTTTTAGTCAAATTTCTTTTACTCCTTACATCCCCAAGTTGAGCGATAAATACGAACTGACTCTAGTAGAAAATACGTCGGGACAAGAATCTTTGGTTGCCGCTTCTACGGGAGAAAATCAAATTCTCAGTTTGTCATTTATCGGGGGAATTATTGACGGCGTGCGGGAGTGGAGTCAAAAGAATACTTTGATGGGCCCGGATAGCAGTACATTTCCAATTGTGATGGATTCTCCCTTTGGCAGTTTGGACGAGATTTATCGCAAGCAAATCGCGAATAAGCTGCCGAAGTTGGCGAATCAATTGGTAGTTTTGGTAACTAAAACTCAGTGGCGCGGAGAAGTTGCTCAAGAGATGGAAAGTTGCACTGGTAGGGAATACGTGCTGGTGTACAATTCTCCGAAAGCTGATTGTGAAGAAGATGCGATCGAACTTGGCGGGACGCGCTATCCTTTAGTTAAGCGCAGTCCAAATGAATTTGAATATACGGAAATTGTAGAGGTGGAGTATGACTTCTAATTCGGCAATTACGCAGGCTTTGGAAACGGATATTTGGGTGAAGGCGACGTGGGAAGAGTTTCTAGCTTTCGCTGACGATTCAGCATGGGAGAAGGGTAAGTTTTATTACTATCAAGAACACATGAGGGTAGAAATGTCACCAGTAGGGCCATTGCACGGGCGTCAAAATTCAATTATGGCCTGTGTAGTTATTCTGTTTGCAACATTGAGAAATATCCGAGTAGTTCAGTTTACTAACACCAGTTTTCGCAAAGCCGGTATCGGCGAGTTTCAACCTGATTTAGCTTACTACATTGGTTCAGATTTAAGAGTGCCTCCTGATGATAGCAATTCTGCTGTTGATTTAAATCAATACGATCCGCCTAATTTGATAGTGGAAATTGGGGCGTCTTCTTTTAATGATGATTTAGGCGGCAAGCGGTTGCTTTACGAAGATGCAGGAATAAGTGAATATTGGGTTGAACGTGCAAACACGCGGGAGGTTTTTGCGTTTGCGATTAATGGCGGAGGTAGCGGGAGAATTCAAGAGTCGCGGGTTTTACCGGGGCTGGAAATTCGGTTAGTTGAGGAAGCTTTGAACCGGAGTCAAACCCAAGATGATGGGGAAATTAATCGCTGGTTGATTCAAAATTTTAGTCAAGGTTGAAAAGAGTTTGACGTGGAAAAAGAGTATCATAAGTTGGTGCGCGATCGCATTCCTGAAATTATTCGCCAAAGCGGGAATGAATGCGAGTTTGTAATTTTGTCGGAGGCAGAATACCGTCAAGCTTTGCTGCAGAAATTGATTGAAGAAGCGGGGGAAGCGGCGGAGGCTGATGAGGAAGATTTGGTGGCGGAATTGGCGGATTTGTATGAGGTGATAGATGCGGTGATGGCGAGTTTTGGCATTTCGGGCGATCGACTTTTGGACGAACAAATCAAGCGCCGGGAAGCAAGAGGAGGTTTTGCCCAAAAAATTATGTTGTTGCGGACATTCTGAAAATTATCTGCGTTAATCTGTGTTTATCTGCCTCTAATCTGCGGTTACTTTATCAATCAAATTACTCAGTTAAAAATTACATATTAATCCCAATGGCTGCTAACAAAATTAGAATTGCTAAAGATAAAGCGGAGTTAGTCAAATCATTAACTTTATCGGATAACAACACTGGCCCTTTCCAGACTTACGCCGATGTCATCGCCTTCGCCGCCTCCTTGGGAAAGCAGCGGAAAAAACGATCGCCTTTGGGGGAAATTTCTAAACGAGAACCGGGTGCGATCGATGTTGATATTTTTGTATCCAGGGGCTACGATATGGCGATTAAATTAATTGCGATCGCCGAAACCAAAAATCCTCAAATTCTCTCCCATCTCGACGAACAATTGGAAGCAGAACGCTTGCAAATTTTTGAAGAATATGCTAATGGTGGACTGGAAATCTTGCGCGAAGAGTTGCGGGGTGCGGCGGATTATACCGATCGCCTGTTGTTGGTTTTGATTTCTGAAAGAGACAACCAACATCGGTCAAATGAAGAATTCGATTTAAGCAAGTTCTTATTTTAATAGGTTCCCAATGAAGCACATCCCAAAAGATATAATCCAGAGATGCTTAAAGCAAGCTGCAAAATTTCTCGCTTACAGTTACTCAGCATTTATTATCTGCTATTTCATTCTCAAACTAATTTTTTGGGATAGACTGTGGATTATTGCCTTAATTACCACTTTTATACCATTAATTTTATTCCCAATTTTCCTGCTTCCTATCATCGGGGTGTCAATTATTAAAAAAAGATGGTTCGCTATTATTTCGGCGATCGCCTGCTTTCTCCTAATAAGTTGGCTGCACGTCAAATACTTTTCTCCCGCACCCATCAAAATTACAGATTCGCAGCCCAGAATCAAAATTCTATCCCATAACATCAGTTGGCATAAAACTCAGTCACCTACTTTATTTAAACTGATTAACCAGCAAAAACCCGATATTATATTTTTACAAGAAATGGTTCAAGCACCTACCCAAAGAGCTTTTCCCGGGTTAAAAGCAGACTACCCCTATCAAATTGGCACTCACTCTGTAGGAATTTTCAGTAAATATCCAATTGTATCTAGCGAAATACTGCACTTAGCCGGCCATCGAGAAACGCAGCAGCGGGCAATTATTAAATTTAACGAACAAGAAGTAGCGATTTATAATATGCAAGCTACCGGGCCGTGGTTGAAACTCTCTAAAAAATGGCGTTTTTTCAAAGTTCCAGTTTACAAATATGACAAACGATCGCCTGAAATTCAAGACTTAGTGCAGCGAGTTGAGCGAGAAACTCTGCCAGTAATTGTCGCGGGCGATTTTAATATGACAGACGAAACTCAAGACTATAACAGGGTGCAGAAAGTCATGCAAGATGCTTTCCGAAAATCGGGATGGGGGTTTGGTTTTACCTGGCCTCACGGTTGGGAACTTAAATTATTGGTAAAAAGGTCGAATTGGAGATTAAATTATCCGGTTTTTCGGATTGATTATATTTGGTATTCAAAGCATTGGGGTGCTAAATCGAGTTCGGTTTTGGAGGCAACCGAGTCCGATCATTTGCCTGTAGGAGCCGAACTTGTTTTGTTAAATGAAGCGGTATAAGGTATATAAATTGAGAGGTAAACTTTGGTACCATATCGAGCGGTAGTAGTGTTTTATAGACCGAAATTACTAAAAGTGATAATATAAATATACAATTTTCCTTGAGCTATATGTTAAAATAACTATTAGGTTGAGTGATTGACAAATGCCTACTGCTGCCCAGCTAGAGAGTTTATATCGCATCAGTTATCAACTGACCTACACGATGCTTCAGCCTATACATCTGATTTGTGTTGACGATCGCACTCGTAACGTATACATATTGGCTGGGTACGATGAAGAGCTTGAGTTCCAAATTTTACCCAATGGGGAGTTTGCTGATGAGCCAAGTTAACTATAACGCCATGTCGAATACTGAATTGAAACAGTATTTTCTTAAACATCGTGGAAATCGATCCGCTTTTCAGGCGTACTTAGACAGAATCAATCAGCATCCGCTGAGGATTATTGCAAGTCCCGGCGATCCAGATTTTGATGAGAAAGTTCAAGCCGCAATTCGCCGCAAGTTAGAAGTGGCCAGAAATCGCAGCACTTGAATGAAGCTAGGGATACGGCACTGCCGTATCCTGTATTTCATCATACTTCATCCAATAGAAACTTAGCTAAGCACTGGCGGCAATCCTACCTCTTGCGGCTGCACAAACCTGCCATTAAAACTAATAGCTTTATCCTCAAAAGTCCTCGCTTCCGCTACCGCTTGCCGCAAATGAGCTCGATCCATATCGTCCTGAATTCCCCCTACCAAATATACAATTAACTTCGTCGCTAAATCCTTTCCAGAAACTAGCATTCGCTTTTTGTTCGGATCGTACAAAATCCCGTACCACGCAGACTCTGGATTGTCCATGTGGCTAAATCCTTCATCGACATCGTACCTGCGGAGTTTGTCGAAAATAGATTTCAGGGAAAGTTTCTTTCTAAATACTAGAATTCCCAAAGCATTAGCTAAAGCAACTTGACCGACGGGACGGAACAAAATATTTCCCTCGCCCCCTGGCTTTTCAAAACTAAATCGGCGCAATTCTGTCGTTTCTTCGCCGCTTTCAATTCTTTGATAGCTGGGTAAAGTTGCTAAATGATCGAACAATTTTTTAAACTCTTCAATTCCCTCTTTTAGTTCTTCATCTTCGGGACGCATGGGAATTAAACCTTTTCGTTCCGGCTTCCAATGGGGGAATTTGTATTCTAAATACCGTTCGGACATATCTTGCAGCGCTTGCAATGTGGTTAACACAGTTGATTTTGCTGCGACTGTGGCGCTGTCCCAATTGACGCGGGGGTTTCTGTCATCTTGTTCTTTTAATAAGGGATGGGTGACGGCAATTTTGCGGGCGCAAATCGCAAATCCGTTGTCCTCGTTTAATAATGCTAGCTGGCCCTGACTCAGCGTTACGGCCATTAGGTTAACGTGCACAAAGATCGATCGCACGCGCCGTTGTGCTTGCTGTCGCGTTTCCCCCGCTACCGCCGCCGGGATAAACTCAATTCCGATTTTTTCGTGAGCTAATTTATACACTGTTTCGGGGTCGATTTGATACTCTTCTGCTAAATCTTCCAGAGTAATTGCAGCGCCGACAGGTTTTTTATTTTTGTTGTATCTTTGCAGGATTCCGGTTTTAATTAAACTCATTAAACCTTGAACTCCCATCAGCCGATGCTGGCCGTCTAAGGCAAAAATAGAGACTTTTTGAGAGACATTCAAAAGCCCTAAGTTCTCGTTTTTATCAAAGGATGTAAATTCAGTCGCGGATTTGGTTGCTACGCCATTTTTATCCCATTCCTCGGCTAGAGGATTATCTACCCACGGGGGACTGACGACTACTAAAACTGCGGGGAATTTGTGCGATTTTCGGGCTGCTAAATATTGAGTTAGGGTGGCTTGGCGCGACCAATCTAAGGGACGCTGGATAATTTCGTCAATGGTTTCGTCGTCGCGGACGATGTTGTTGGTTTGGAGGTCGAATTTTTGGCGGAAAAGCGGCATTTGCGAGGCGAAACGGACGCGAGAGTCTAACCATTCTAGGGTGACTGAACCGATGTATGCTTCGCTGTTTCCCATCTGGGTTTTTTGTACGAAAATGCGATCGTCCTTTCCTAAATAATTATCTAATAAAAGTGCGATTTCCTGTCTGTCGCTATTTTCTTTTTCTAATATTTTAGTAGCGAGGTCATCCGCTGGGTTGGTGTTCATCGGCGGTTTTTATATAATTAAGCTATTTTTTCAAAAAATATCATATATTAAAGTTTATGTCAACACTTGTTTTTAAAAAAACATTGTGAAATACTTAAGTTATGCCCTGCTAGACCAGCGACATACCATAGAATTTGCCAAAAGTCAATAGCTATTAATGCCCAATGCCCCATTCCCAATGCCCAATGCCCAATGCCCAATGCCCCATTCCCCATTCCCAATGCCCCATTCTAAAATATGTCTACTCCTTCTTTTGAATACATTTTGCCGGTAATTCGGGGCATTCAAGCGGGCCGCGAATATTACGTGTCGATGTGTCCGGTGCGTTTTTTGCCGAAATTGTTTCCCTTTGAATCTGAAGATTTGCCGCCGTCTATGCGGGCGAAACGCGCGCTTAACAAAGCTAGGATTCCCGAAATTGCTGAGTATTTTGTTAAGAATCCTACAAATTATACTTGTGGGGCTATTGCTGCTTCGATTGATGCGGATATTACTTTTGAAGCAGTGGGAAATGAGGCCGAAGAACGGAAAATCGGTCGCTTGCGAGTGCCGATGGATGCTAAGTTTACTATTAATGACGGACAGCATCGCCGGGCGGCTTTTGAGATGGCTTTGAGGGAAAATCCGCAGTTGGGATATGAGACGGTGGCGCTGATTTTGTTTCTCGATATTGGGTTGGAAAAATCGCAGCAGATGTTTGCTGATTTGAACGGTTTTCAAGTTCCTTTGGAGGCGTCACTCAGTCTACTTTACAACCACCGGGACGATCGCGCTTTTGTGGTGAAGGCTGTTGTTAAGCAGGTTGAGGTTTTCCGGTGTTTGACTGAGATGGAAAAGGGGAGTCTGAACGGGCGATCGCACAAATTGTTTGCCCTGAGTGCGATCGATCGTGCTATCATGGCTTTGCTGTCTAATATTGAGGGCAGCGAACAGGCAAAACCCTCTGGTTCTCGCACCAAAAAAGAACAGAAAGAGGAAGAACTTGCTCAAAAAATACAACTGGCGGTTAGTTATTGGAATGCGGTTTGCAGTTTTATTCCCGATTGGCAATTAGTTCTGCACAAGCAAGTTGCGGCGGGGGAAATGCGCCGGGATTGCGTACACTGTCACAGTGTTGTGCTTGAGAGTTTGGGGGAAGTTGGGGCGGCTTTGCTGTCGGTTTTTCCTGAGAGTTGGGAGGAACGTTTGAGCCTTTTGCAGCAGGTTGATTGGTCGATTTCTAATCCTGATTGGGAGGGAGGGATTTTGTTGAAAGGGGGGATTTCGCGATCGAGGGCGAGTGTTAGTTGGATGACTGATTATTTGAAGGTGAGGTTGGGTTTGGAAACCGCAGATGCACGCCGACAGTGATATAATTATCACCTGTTTAGGCTATAAAATTACTTTTTAGTCTGCTGACACTGCTTAAATTGTCGAGTTTCTGCGTTATGGTTGTGCCTTGCGGTGCTTAACTTTTTGTTGAAAAAAGTGTTAAATTTTAGGTCGGATTGTATTTAATCATAGCGGGATGAGGAAATGACTACAGGAGAAGAGTCCGAAAATAAGAATCTAGCATACTATCGCAATTGTTTTTCTCAGATTAAGGTAGGCAAGAATAAACAAGGAGGTAACGCTCTAAATCAGCCAATACTGCTACTGTCTGTAATTGATTTAATTACACAAGGCTTACTTAATGAGAACAATATTACTGTTTCCGATCAATTAATTAACACCTTCAAAAGATACTGGTCTGTATTGAGTTCTGACCGTTTTGAGGAGATTGATTTTGCTATTCCGTTTTTTCATTTAAAAAACAAGAAACCTAACTTTTGGCACGTTGAATTTAGCGAACAATACACGGGAGGACGCCCTCAAACCATCAACTCTTTAAGAAGAGATATTGAAAGAGCAAAAATAGATGATGAATTATTTAATTTATTGCGAGACTATAATGCAAAAAAAGAATTAATAGATATATTGATATCTGCCTGGTTTTCCTCAAGCCAAAAACAGATAGAAGATGTTTTAATAATAAATCAGTCTCTCCAAGATTCTACCTTGAATGAATTAGAAAATAGTGAATCTAGTGATACAGAGGCACAACCAAAGGTATATTTACGAAAATCTTTATTTAGAGAGGCTATTTTCCGTAAATCCGTCGTGCATTTGTATGATTACCGATGTGCTTTTTGTCGATTGAAAGTTACACGTTCGCTTAGTCAAAGTATTGTAGATGGCGCACATATCAAGCCGTTCTCCGAGTTTTATGATAATAGACCAGATAATGGACTCTCATTGTGTAAAAATCATCATTGGGCATTCGACCGAGGATGGTTTGCTGTTGACGATCGTTATCAAATTATAGTTGCTAGTGATCTACAAGAGGACTCCCCATACCCTAGATTAATGAGAGATTTTCACGGAGAACAGATTCTTTTGCCAAGTTTAGAGCAATATTATCCGAGAAAAGATGCGCTTCAGTGGCATCGCAAAAATGTATTTACTTTTCAATCAAAAGGAGTCTCTAGAAAATGAATGATTTACAACAAATGTCACTATTTCCGCCCCGCAGTATTAGCGATTTAATGGCAGATATAGAAATTTTAAAAAAGGAAATTCAAGAGCTTTATTGTCAAGATGAACTCCCACTTGTAATCGGTTGGAGTGGCGGCAAAGATAGTTCGGCCGTCCTACAGCTTGTCTGGTATGCGATTGCAGAGTTGCCAATTGAGAAACGCCACAAAAAAATTCATGTTTTAACAAATGATACACTGGTAGAAAACCCTATAGTAGCTGCTGGAGTACATAATTCTCTAAAACGGATGAAAGTTGCAGCCCAAGAACAGGGAATGCCAATAGAGACTCATTTAACTTATCCAGCCGTTCAAGATACCTTTTGGGCGTGCTTAATAGGTAAAGGATACCCAGCACCTAGAAACCGATTTAGATGGTGTACGGAACGATTAAAAATACAACCAACCGGTTCTTTTATTCGTGAAATAATTAGAACTAGCGGCGAGGTAATTCTTGTTCTAGGTACTCGCAAGGCTGAAAGTGCTAAACGCGCCGCAAATATGGCTAAACATAGGGAGTGGCGGGTAAGCGAACGCCTTAATGCTAATCCCACTCGCCCTAACTCTTACATTTACCTTCCCATTGAAGACTGGCGAACAGATGAAGTGTGGCTTTACTTGATGCAGTGGGATAATCCGTGGGGAAATAACAACAAAGATTTGCTAACTATGTATCGAGGTGCGACAGCAGATAATGAATGTCCTCTAGTGGTTGATACTTCCACCCCTAGTTGTGGAAATTCTCGCTTTGGCTGCTGGGTTTGCACAATGGTAAGCCAAGATAAATCTATGGAGGCAATGATTCAAAACGATGAGGAAAAAGAATGGATGCAGCCTCTACTCGATATTCGCAACGAATTAGACATTCCAGACGATCACCCAAAAAGAGACTTCCGCCGCATCTACGGTAGAGTAGAACTGTTTGAACGCAACATGGGCGACGACACAACCTCCGTCGAACCCATCCCAGGGCCCTACACCAAATTCTGGCGAGAACACTGGCTGAGACGAGTCCTGGAAGCACAAACCCACGTCCGCAAAACCGCCCCCCTAGAAATGCGCGATATCACCTTAATTACCCCAGAAGAACTTAGCGAAATCCGCCGCATTTGGCTGGAAGAAAAGCACGAATTCGACGACTCTTTACCCCGGATTTACGAAGAAGTTACGGGCGAACCTTTTGAAGATTCCCGTCCCGCCGCTGAAAGAAAACTCCTCGGTAGCGATGAATGGACTGCGATCGAAGAGATTTGCAGCGAGGACAAAATGCACCTCGAATTGATGGCAAAACTCCTTGATACAGAACGCCAATACTACACTAAACCCCGCCGTACAGGCATTTACGGCGATTTGGACAAATGCTTTGAAACCAGTTCGCGATCGAAGGAAGAAGCAATTGGCAACGCCCACTATCAACGCAATTTAAAAAAAGCGGTGGAAGATATCAAAGCAAATCCGACGGAAAACATTCAGCAATTCAAAGATGCGATCGCCCAAACCAACAGTTCCGCCAAAAACGATACCGTTGATATTGCCAAACTTAAAGAAGAACTCGAAAGCAACAGCAATCAAAGCAGACAACTATCTTGGGCGGATATCAAATTTTCACCGCCAAATTCAGGAGAGGAAAAACCTAGCGATTAGCACGCGCTAGCCTGCGGTTAAACCCAAACTTGTTGACAGCCACCCCGCCTAGCGATCGGATACAATAGGCTGTCAACTAACCTCATTATTACCCAACCCTCATCGTTTAAATTACAAAATTTTTACGACCATGATTAATCCTAATATTCCCCATCAGGATATTACATACAGCATCATCGGCTGTGCAATGAGAGTACACCGGAGGACGCAAAAAGGTTTAAGAGAAAAACATTACCAAAGAGCCTTTGATGCTGAAATGATAGAATCCGGTTTAACAACAGAAATGGAGTATCCCAGACAAATTTACGACGGTGAAGTTTGGATGGGAATCCTTTATCTAGACCATTGGGTGAATGAAGGTATTGTAGTAGAGGATAAAGCCGTAAATTATCCAATGACCGATAAAGATAAAGCTCAAATAATAGCTTACGTAGCAGCTACAGGAGCGCAAGTAGGTTTATTTATAAACTTTGGACGCAGCAAATTAGAATATCACCGCATCCTCCCACCAAAATCTGTACAAGGTTGGCAGAAACACATTCAACCATACTTGTGGACGCCCAAAACAAGTGGCAGGGGTTGGACAAGAGGAAGTTCAGGAACCTATGAAGAAACAGATGCGGAACTCCCCTTACCTCCCAGCATTAGACCCCGGAACCAAGAGGAAGATTCAACCGATGTGATTGATTGGTAGCAAGGGGGGGACGGTTAGCAACGGATTTTGTAACGGATGTAACGGATGATTAGTGGGTGATTACCAAATCCGCTGCTAATCGCCGCCCACCAACCACCCATCCGTTACATCCGCTGCTAACCACCACCCCACCAACCACCCATCCGTTACATCCGCTACCAAATCCCTTGCCAATAACCGCCGCCCACCAACCACCCATCCGTTAAATCCGCTACAAAATCCGCTGCTAACCGCCCCCCCACCAACCAACAACATCTACATCTACAATGCAATTCCTCGAACTCGTCCTCAAAAACTTCGGCCCCTATGCAGGCACCCAAACCATCAATCTCCGCCCCGAAAAAGACGGAAATCCCTGCCCAGTCATTTTATTTGGCGGCATGAATGGCGGCGGCAAAACCACCCTCATGGACGCCATTCGCCTCGCCCTCTACGGTGGCCGCGCCCAATGTTCCACCAGAGGCAATTTAAGCTACAGCGACTTTCTCAATCAATGCGTCAACCGCCACACACCCCCATTAGAAGATACCCGCGTCGAACTAACATTTGAACAAGTTCAAGACGACAAATTAACTCAATTCAAAATAGTTAGATACTGGAAAAAATTAGATATCAAAGACACCTTAAGCATTCTCATATACAGCGAGATTGTCAGCGATTGGTGGTCGGACAAAGCAATTACTAACACTTGGGACGAATACATCGAAACCCTTTTGCCCGTCGGAATATCCAACCTATTTCTGTTTGACGGCGAACAAGTAAAAGAACTCGCCGAACTCGAAACACCGCCAGAGTTCGTTGTCGGGGCGATTAAATCTCTTTTAGGTTTAGAATTAGCAGAACGCCTCGCCGTCGATTTAGAAATATTAGCCGGCCGCAAGCGGAAAGAAATTGCTGGTAAAAAAGACTTGGCTGCTTTAGAGAAAATCGAACAAACTTTTAAGAAAATTACTGATGAAATAGAGTTAGCTAAGCAAGAACAAGCCAGCTTTAAAAACGAATTAGATAAAGCTCAAAAAAATCAGAAACAAGCCTCAGAAAAGTTTATTTATGAAGGCGGAAAGATTGCCGCCGATCGCAGTCAGCTAGACAGCAAGCTAAACGACTACAGAAATCAGGCAGACAAAACCCGGCAAGCCATGATGGAATTGGCATCAAATACGCTACCACTCGCCCTAATTTCGCCCTTGCTAAGTGAAGCAAAAATTCAAGCAGAAACAGAAGCCAGCCAGCAGCAAGCAAAGATTGCCCAAAATGTTATCAAACAAAGAAGCGATCGCCTCCTCAACTATATCGCGGAAATCTCATTAAATCCCCAACAGCTAGATAAAATTCAAGACTTCATCCGCCAAGAAAACCAAGAACTCGAACAGCAAGCGGGAACAGACGTTCCGCCCTGGATGAACGCCGATAACAACAGCATCCAGCAACTAGAAAACCTCCTTAGCTACCAAATCAAAGCCCAGCAAATTCTAGCCCGCGAACAAATAGAAGAAATCAAAAGCATCGAAGCAGAAATCGACTTTACAGACAGACAACTCGCAGCCGCAGCTTCCCCCGAAGCCTACGAAAAACTAGAAGAAGAAGTCAGGAAAGCCCAAAAAGCAGTCGCTATCGCAGCCGCCGCCTGCGAATCAACCAACCGCCGCGTCGATGAATTAGAGAGAGAATTAGCCAAAAACCAAAAAGAACTAGAAAACTACAGCAGCGAATACATCACGATCAGAAACAGCCAACACGTCATCGCCTCCATCGCCAAAGCCCAAGCTACCCTGAAACTCTTTAAAGAAAAACTAACTCTCAAAAAACTCAACAAACTCGAAATAGAAATTACCGACTGTTTCCGCTACCTATTGCACAAAACCGACCTCGTGCACAGAGTTGCGATCGACACTCAAACATTTAGCCTCTCCATTTACGATCCAGAAGGCAAACCGGTACCCAAACACCGACTTTCAGCCGGGGAAAAACAATTGCTGGCGATCGCCTTTTTGTGGGGATTGGCTAGAGTATCCGGGAGACAATTGCCAGTGGCGATCGACACTCCCTTGGGCCGCCTCGACTCCTCCCACAGAAACAACCTAGTGGAACGCTATTTCCCCTCAGCCAGCCACCAAGTCATCCTGCTTTCTACCGACACGGAAATTCGCCAAGTAGAATACGAAAAACTCCAAGAATTAGAGGCGATCGCCCACAGCTACCTCCTCAAATACGACTCGGCCAAACACCAAACCACCGTCGAAAAAGGTTACTTCTGGGAATGAACCGCAGATGAGGGCAGATGAACACGGATGAACGCAGATTGGATTGGATGGCATGGGGATTTTTGGTAGAGTTTTGGATGTGGGATGTTTTTAACCGCAGATGAGGGCAGATGAACACGGATGAACGCAGATTGGAATTGAATGGCATGGGGATTTTTGGTAGAGTTTTGGATGTGGGATGTTTTAAACCGCAGATGAGGGCAGATGAACACGGATGAACGCAGATTGGAATTGAATGGGATTACGGAAAAAATTATTGGTTGTGCTTTTAAGGTAGGAAATACTTTAGGTTGTGGATTTTTGGAGCAAGTTTATCAGAATTCTTTGGTTTATGAACTTCGCAAAACAGGGATGTTGGTTGAACCTCAGTTTGTCATTTATGTCCATTATGAAGATATAATCGTTGGGAAATTCGTACCAGATGTGTTGGTGGAAAGATCCGTGCTTGTAGAACTCAAAGCTATCAAATCACTGGGGGAAAGAGAAATGGCACAGTGTCTAAATGTCATAAAAGCTACCAAACTAACCGTCTGCTTGCTCATCAACTTCGGCAACCCTAAAGTAGAAATTCAACGAATAGTCAATAATTTCTAAACCGCAGATACAATCTCATGCTATTATCTGCGTTCATCCGTGTTCATCTGCCCTCATCTGCGGTTAAAAAATTATCAACCTATGGAACCACCAGTCGATCGCATCCGCCTCTCCCAAACAGGAAAAGACCAACTATCAAAACTGAAACGATCGACCAAAATCGATCAGTGGAATATTCTATGCAGGTGGGGATTTTGCCGATCGCTCGCCGAACCCAGCATCCCATCGCCAGTACCAATTCCCAGCGACAGCAACGTCGAATTAAGCTGGGATGTCTTCGGCGGCGACATGGCTGATATCCTGATAATTGCCCTCAAGCAGCGCTGTCACCAAGATAATTTAGGCACAGAAAAAGAAACTCTAGCCAAACAGTTTCGCCTGCACTTGCACCGAGGGATTGGTTATTTGGCCGGCGATCCGAATATTAAGAAAATCGAAGACTTGGTGGCGATCGCTTTATCGCCTGAAAAATTAAGAAATTAACGGTTTGTTGACTGTTGACTTTTGGCTGTTGACTGTTAAGCAGCCCCAAACAAATAACAAGTAACAAATAACTTCCTACTTGAGTAACAGGGGAAAAAAATGCCCTACTGGGCCTTGACCTTCCCCAATATCCAAAGCATATTTTAGAGCAGTAGTCACATAATCCTTAGCCAATGTCACCGCTGTAAATAAATCCTTACCTAATGCTAAATTAGCGGCGATCGCAGCACTCAAAGTACAACCAGTCCCGTGAGTATTCCCAGTATCAACAGTCTCAGTCTTCAACACATCCAACCGCGTACCATCAAACCAAACATCAATTCCCCGCAAATCCCCCTTCATCCCGCCGCCCTTCACCAAAACAGCTTTTGCGCCCAAACGGTAAATCTGCTGCGCCGCCGATCGCATATCGTCTAGAGAAACAATCTCCAAACCGCTCAAAATCTGAGCCTCAAACCGATTCGGAGTCACGACAGCAGCCATTGGAATCAAAACATCCCGCAAAAATGCGATCGCCCCCTCATCAATCAATCGATCGCCCGATCGTGAAACCATCACCGGATCGACAACCAAATTCCCTATTCCCAAAGCTTCCACCTGTGAAGCCACCGCCACCATAATTTCCCGATTCAGCAGCATCCCAGTTTTCACAGCCTGCACCCCAATATCCCCAACCACCGCCTCAATTTGAGCCGCCACAGCCTCCGCAGACAAAGCATCAACTCGCATCACCCCCAAAGTATTTTGAGCCGTCACGCAAGTCAAAGCACTCGTACCGTGCACGCAGTGAAACGCAAAAGTCCGCAAATCCGCCTGAATTCCGGCCCCGCCACCGCTATCAGAACCAGCCACAGTCAAAGCCACAGGAATCTTCGATTTAATCATCTTATTTCAACCGCAGATAAACGCCAATTTTCTCCAGACAAATCCCATCTTATCCGCGTTCATCAGCGCTCATCCGCCCTCATCTGCGGTTAAAATTCCCAAACAAAATTAGCTATGATTAAAACAAATGTAAAGAATTATTGCAAACAACTGTGAAAATCACCCGAATCGACCTCAACTCTTGGATCTTCCACATCGCCGGCCAAACCATCCTCGTCGATCCCTGGCTGGTCGATCCCCTCGTATTTTACGGTCAACCCTGGCTGTTCACCGCCTACCACAACACCCCCGTCACCTTCACTCCCAGCACCTTACCGCCGATCGACCTCATCCTGATTTCCCAAGGATTAGACGACCACTGTCACAGACCAACACTCGAACAGCTCGATCGCACAATTCCCGCGATCGCCTCACCCACCGCTGCCAAAGTCCTCAGCAGTTTAGGCTACACCCATATCACATCTTTAGCAAATTGGCAAGAGTTAAATTTTAAAGAAAAGTTACAAATTACCGCCGTACCCGGAGCCGAAATCCAGCCGGGACAGGAAGAAAACGGCTATTTGCTCAAAGATTTAAGCAGTGGCGAGACACTTTATTACGAACCGCACCTGCCACCATTAGACAAAGTTAAACAGAAAATAGACACAGTAGACGTAGCGATCGCCCCAGTCATCGGTCAAATCTTCCCATTCCTCGGACAAGTCATCATAGGCCCTTCGGAAGCCCTCCGCCTCGCCCAAACACTGAAACCTCGGTTTTTTCTGCCTACAGCGACGGGAGACATCCGAGCCACAGGCATTTTACCAATGTTAGTGCGATCGATCGGCAGCATTCCCGAATTTCGCGATTTACTAGCAAAATCCGGCCTCTCCACCCAACTCCTCGAACCCGAACCAGGCCAAACCCTGGAAATTTTAGATTTTAGATTTTAGATTTTTTAGATTTTAGATTTTAGATTTTAGATTTTTTAGATTTTAGATTTTAGATGCTCGATATTTTCGATTTTTTAGATGGGAGATTGGAGATTCAATGCCAAATCCCCAATCTAAAATCCAAAATCCCCAATCTAAAATCCCAAAATCCCCAATCTAAAATCTAAAATCTAAAATCATCTTGGTGGGCGACGGTTACGCAAAAACTCAGGAATATCCAATCCCAAATCCTGCGGCGGTTTCGCTTTCGGATCAGGCGTCTGTTGAGCAGGAGTTGTCGGCGCAGTTGCAGCCCGCCAAGGAGCATTAACATTTTGCGTCCGCCCCGGAGTCGGAGGCGCCGGAATTTCTCCCGAAAAACCAGTAGCGATCACAGTAATCTTAATTTCGCCCTGAAGCCGCTCGTCAATCACCGCTCCAAAAATAATATTGGCATTCGGATCGACAACCTCGTAAATCGTCTCAGCCGCCGCATTCACCTCGTGCAGCGTCATGTCAGTACCGCCAGTGATGTTAAACACCACACCTCTAGCGCCCTCAATAGACGAAGCTTCCAGCAGAGGCGAAGAAATAGCCTGCATCGCAGCCTCCCTAGCCCGCGACTTGCCAGAACCCACACCGATGCCCATCAAAGCCGAACCCGCATCAGCCATTACTGCCCGCACGTCAGCAAAGTCAACATTCACCAAACCGGGAATAGTAATAATGTCAGAAATACCCTGAACCCCTTGGCGCAGGATATCATCAGCAACTCGAAAAGCCTCTTGTACCGGCATTTGTTCCGAAATCACAGACAGCAGCTTGTCGTTAGGAATTACGATCAGCGTATCCACGCGCGTTTGCAAAGCCGCGATTCCTTCCTCAGCTTGGCTGGTGCGTCGCCGTCCCTCAAACGTAAAAGGCCGCGTCACTATGCCGACAGTCAAGGCGCCCATTTCCTTAGCCACCTCAGCCACAATCGGAGCCGCGCCCGTACCCGTACCGCCGCCCATGCCGGCTGTGATAAATACCAAATCCGCATGATTCAGAGCATTAGCAACCTCGTCGCGAGATTCCTCCGCAGCCTTTTGACCAATCGCCGGATTGCCCCCTGCCCCCAAACCGCGCGTCAACTTCTGTCCGACTTGCAAGCGTTTCGGAGCATTTGAGAGAACCAGAGCTTGGGAATCTGTATTCACACACCAAAACTCGACACCAGAAACCTCGCTGGCAATCATCCGGTTAACGGCGTTGCCCCCACCGCCGCCGACGCCAATTACTTTGATTTTGGCAGCACTGCTGGGCATTATGTCTTTGGGATTGACCATAGGATCGATATCAATACTATCTACATTTACATAACCAGACTTGCGTCTAAAGGGATTGGCGGAATCTGCAGCCACCGGAAAATTTTTTACTTCTTCCGAAGGGGGACTGTCTTGGTCAGACCCCTGTCTATTATTAAGCTTCATTAGAGTCGGGGATAGTAGATTACAGCTTTTTAACTAAACGCCAATTCACAATCAACTATAGGCTAAGTTGCGTGAAAAACTAACACTGATCGATGCTTAATGTTAGCAATCTCGGATTTTGCCGGCCTCGCTAGCCCAGACCTCGCTTGACGCCCTCCAGGTACTTGACCGGATTAAGGCAATTGTAAGCAAGGCAGAAGGAAAAAAAATGGATACTAGCCCCAGACGCGGAGCGCTATCCAAAAACTGTGCTGATTTGAAGCCCTGCGTATCGATCCTGGTGGGCAACAATTCTGCCTATCGATCGATACCTTCTAGCTTCTGTTGACAGAAAATCAATTCTGGGCGCGAGTGGGTGCGGGAGTGGAACTCTCCAAACTGGGGGGGAGTTCTGGCAAATGGACGATCGGCGAAGCAGGATTTTTCAAGTCAATGTAGGCTATTTTGCTTGAATCTAGCTGTTTTGGCAATTGTCGCATTCGGTCTAAAACCTTAAGTTGCTCCGCAGTCTTGGAACTGTAGGGCCCTAAGTGTACGGTACCGATCTCTGTTTTCAAGATCAAGTTGTTCGGGTTTTGCCAATTAATCTCAAACACTTTCACCGTCAAGCCGCTGAGTCCTTGGTAAAACTTCTGCCAAGAGGCGCGATACTGTTCCAAAGGCCCGATGACTTTTAAAGTGGGCAAAGAACGCTGAGGCTGCGTTCCCGGAATGCTGCCGGGCCTGATCGAACTATTCTGCGATCGTACAGCAGTATAACTATCCGACGGCATCCAACCTCCGCGAGCATCCAGCCACCCCACTTTTTCCTTCTCACTGTTCGATCTCAACACCGCCGTCGGCTGCGCCACGGCCACCGGCAGGCGTTCTGCCACTTCTATAGTCAAACTCGGCGGAAACAAGTTACGAGTCACCTTCGCTTTGGCGATGGGCCCCGTTGACTCCAGCTTTTCGGCCAGGGCCTGCGGTTGAATCCCCCACAATGACTGCGGGTAAGACAGCGGCACCAAAGACCGCACCGCCTTATCCGATAGCCACTGATTGCCCTCCACCTTCACTTGTTCCGATCGGGCAATTAACCAAGCCGGCTGAGCAATCCACCACAGCAAACCCCCAGCCATTGCGCTAGCTGCCAGCATTTGCCACACAACAGCCGCCAATCGAGCGCGTCTCTGCTGCCGCAACTTTTGGCGCCTGCGCCCTAACTCTGTTTGAGAAACCGCTCCAAAACTAGCCATCTACGTCTTGACAATATAGTAATTAAGGATTAGCACAAATTCAAAACTGTTTAATCTCTGTCTCTTGATCCCTGTTTTCCCCTACCATTTAACCAGATCCCCGCAAATTTACCCAGACTCCGGTCAAGATCAGTAATATCACTGAGTCCGCTAGGTAATTAAAAAATTTTAATTAAGAATTCCCAATTCCCGCGCCGGGAAAACCCCTTACCAGCTCAAGGTTCTTTGGGTATTTAGGGCATTACCCCACAGTGCAAAAGGTTACAAATCAAACTAAACTCAGGCAAAGAAAGTTTAGACTTTCGATTAACTTTTTTAACTTTTATTCGGCTTCAATTGTGATCGCACTCGAATTAGACAGATTCTATAAAGCCTGCAACCCCAGCAAGACCCTTGTTGCGGGAGACCCAGGGGATTATCAATACTACATTGATTTTGGTTCCGTGCGTGGCGGTAAAATCATTGAATCTTTACAGCGAACCATTACCCGCATCTCCCCCAACGAGCCAACCTGTCAACTATTTACAGGACATATCGGCTGTGGCAAATCTACGGAATTGTTTCGACTGAAAGCTGAGTTAGAGCAAGAGGGTTTTTGCGTCGTCTACTTCGAGTCTTCCCAAGACTTAGACATGGGTGATGTAGATATCAGCGATATTTTGCTGAGCATTGCGCGCCAAGTCAGCGAAACTATGGAATCCGCTAGAATCAAACTCAGACCGAGCTATTTTACAAATCTGTTTGCAGAAGTGGCAGAGTTTTTGCAGACTCCCATAGATTTGTCAGCGGAAGCCGAGTTATCTATAGGCATTGCTAGAGTTACTGCTAAAACTAAAGACTCTCCCAAACTGCGATCGCAACTTAGGCAATATCTCGAACCCCGCACCAACAGCATCTTGCAGTCCATCAACGAAGAACTCCTCAACAAAGCTAACGCTGAACTAAAGCACCAAGGCAAAAAAGGACTCGCAGTCATCGTTGACAACCTCGATCGCCTCGATGCCTCCCTCAAACCCAGCGGACGCACCCAGCCAGAATACTTGTTTTTAGACCGCGGCGAACAGTTGAAAAAACTCAGTTGCCATGTCGTCTACACGATTCCCCTGACTTTGATTTTTTCCAACGACTTCGGCCGCCTCGCCAGTCGATTTGGAGTCAAGCCCAAGGTGATGCCGATGGTACCAGTGCAAGTGCGATCGGGCGACGACCACATTGAAGGAATGGCACTGCTGCGCCAGCTAGTATTAGCTAGAGCTTTCCCCGCAGTTTCTCCCCATCAACGCATTGATTTGATTTCCCAGGTGTTTGACTCTCCCGAAACTTTAGACCGGCTTTGTCGGATTAGTGGCGGTCACGTTCGCAATCTACTGATGCTTTTGTATAGCTGTTTGCAGCACGAAGACCCTCCCTTCTCTCGCGAATGCCTCGAAAGCGTCATTCAAGAATATCGCGATGACCTTTTGGGAGCCATCAATGACATGGAATGGGAATTGCTGTTTCAAGTCGTCAACCGACAAAGTGTAACCGGCGAAGAAGAGTCTCAAATCTTGTTGCGAAGTATGTTTGTCTTTGAATACCGCGATCAAGAAGGTCGTTGGTTTGGGATTAATCCAGCCCTAGCCGAAACCAGAAAATATAAGGAGTGGCTGCAGCGCACTGAAGCAAAATAGTTGGGATTTTTGAGATAGCTTCGCGACTCTAATAACCCTTAACCACGAGGGACTTAGAAAGTATTTAACTGAAAATTCCTCGCTCACAACTCCGAAATTTTACCATCCAATACATAAATCAGTCAGTGGTTTTTGCCACTGGCTAATTTCTGTTGAATGCTGGCTATAGGCGGTGAATGTTATTGTCGTGTAAAACTTTGCCGCCACTAAGGACGTTGGTCACTCTCAACTCTCATATCTGCAATGTCAGACCCCCTATGTCTGTTTTTACCTGTTGCTCTTAATTTCACATAATCCCATCCCGGACGACATTTTTTGTTGCTGTTGTGCTAAATGCCTGCTACAGATATATCGAAGTTGTTTACTAATAGCTAGTAGTCGCGATGAGCATAGATTTAGCGGTTGGCTATTTATGATCTGTAGTCCTTTATATATAGCTGAATCAAAAAATCTAAGACAACCTTAAATTTTTATTCGCAAGTCTAGCATTCTCTGAGATTGAGAGGTATGATATCTTTACATTGGCTCTAATAACTATGTAAGTATTGATAGGACAAGTACGGAAAACTACGTATTTATACAGAGATAAAGCGCCCGACAGAGACGGTGATGTCTAAGTAGAGACGCTTTCACTCACGATTGGCGAGCGTTCGGTAATTGATTAATGCAAAAGAGGTGCACGCATGACCGATCTAATTAAGGTACAAGAAACTGCCAACTACAACGAGCGATCGCTCAAAACTCTGGTCAGATCCATCACAATGTCTCAACACCAATTCTCGCTAATTTTGGTGCGCTGCAACTACGAGCAGTTGCGACAGCAAATAGCGCAGCGGTTGCGAGAAGTGTCCCCAGTTCCAATTCAAGATATCGTCCTGCCAGCTTCAGTCAAAACCCTTTATACTACTCTGCAGGCAAGCACTTTCCAGGAGGGGTACTCGCTTGTCGGTGCCACCTCGGCTTTGATGGTATTCGGTTTAGAAACAGTAGTAGCGATCGACGAACTGATGGCTTCTACCAATCAAGTACGAGACGAATTTCGCAAAAATTTTTCTTGCCCAGTCATTTTGTGGGTAACAGATGACATCGTGACCAAAATGATTCGTCTGGCCCCGGATTTCAAAAGTTGGGCTGCCGCCACAATTAAATTTGAAATGGGCGTTGACGAATTAATTAATTTCCTCGCTAAGCGGGCAGATACTATATTTAAAATAGGCGAACTCAATCAAGAACTCGCCAGCAGCAACGTCAGCACCCTCGCTAATTGTGAGACCTGCGAAACCCCCTGCGAAAAACGCGGCCTGGAGCGCGAAATTATCCCGGGAGAACGCTTTCTAACTTTTAAATCTCAACCCCAAAACCGAGGACAATCAGATGTCCACTCGTATTCGCCGTTGAGTCCGGGCAATACCTTCGATTTGGCGATCGGCTCTTTGCCACGCCGAGAACTAGAATTAGCTTTAAGAGATTTACAAAATCGCGGTGAAGAATTAGAACCCGCCCTCAAAGCCAGCCTGCAATTCGTTCTCGGTCGAGATTACTATGTCAGCGACCAAACCGAAACTGCCTTAATTCACTACCAAGAAAGTTTAGTATTTTGGCAGCAGAAAACTGGCAACTGGGAACTGGCAAACTTGGAACATTCCGAAAACCCAGAAACCTTCTCCTCCTTGTCGAAGCCTGTCCCCAAAATTTTATTTTTAGAGAGAGAAGGCATAGTGCTGTTTCACATAGCCCTGTGTCACCGCTTGCAAGCAGCCAGAAACCCGGTAGCCAACCGCCAGCACTGGGAAGAAGCTTGGATTAGCCTGGAACAATCTAGAAATGCTTTCTCCCTTGCCTCACGCCCGGAATTGGTAGCTGAGGTGACAGCACACCTCGGAGAAGTGCTGCAGCGCCTGAAAGCTTGGGGAGAGTTGCAAGCATTAGCTGAAAATTCTTTGCAGTTGCACTTCACTTACGGTACTCCCAGCCAACTAGCTCAAGATTACGGCTTTTTGGCTGAAGTTGCCCTGCAACAGTCGAGGTGGAGTCAAGCCCGCCAGCTAGCCGAGTTGGCTTTGGCGATTTTGGATCAAACGCCTAATGATTTGAGATTGCTGATTGAAGATTTGAGATTGGGGTTTGAGGGAAATTATCCAGAATTTCTGGGTACTAACGAGTCAAGTAACGAACCCAAATCTAAAATCCAACATCCTAAATCCGACAGGAGTTCGTATCTTTTACTTTTAGCGCGAAGTTTGCGACAGCTAGGGCAGTGGGAAGCGGCGGTTCATTCTTTGGAGTTGGCTCAATCTCAAAGCGAGCCGAAGTACGACCCCCGACTTTACATCGATATTTTGACGGAACTGCAAGCGGTTTATTTCGAGCAGGGAGAGTATCTTAAAGCGTTTCGGATTAAAAAAACCCAGCGGTCGATCGAATATCAATACGGATTTAGAGCTTTTATCGGAGCCAGCCAATTGCAGCAGCAGCGCCAAGCGGTCAATCCTTCAGGCCCCTCAGCTCAAAATCAAGCTGCCATCGCAGCGTCCATGACAGCTTACTCGCGCCAAACAGATATCAATAGCTTGCTAGAAAGAATTAGCAGGGACGACCATAAATTAACTATTATTCACGGGCCCAGCGGAGTCGGGAAAAGTTCTCTAGTCAATGCCGGCTTAGTACCAGCTTTGAAAAATATTACTCCGGGCGCGCGGGATACATTGCCCGTAGTAGTCAAAGTTTACACCGACTGGCTGGTGGAGTTAGAAAATGCTTTGAACAGCGCACTGTACGACAAACAAGCCGAAGAGGAAAGTAAATTAATCTCGAAAGGAGTACAGGAAATCCACAAAAGAAGTTGCTCGGTTATTCCTGCTCGCAGCTCGGAAGTCTCTTCTTTTATTATAGAGCAGTTGCGCGAGAATGCCACAAATAATTTGTTGACTGTGCTGATTTTCGATCAATTTGAAGAGTTTTTCTTTGTTTCGACTTCTGTGGCACAAAGACAACTTTTTTATAATTTTTTACGGTTGTTTTTGAACTTGCCTTATGTCAAGATAATTCTGTGCTTGCGCGAAGATTATTTGCACTACTTACTAGATTGCGATCGCTTCCCAAATCTTGATGCTATTAATAATAATATTCTCGACAAAAGTATCCGCTACCAACTGCGGAGTTTTTCTATCAAAGACGCGCGGGCTGTCATCGGACACTTAACCGAACGGGCGGAATTTTATTTAGAGCCAGCACTGATCGATGCTTTCGTAGAAGATTTAGCAGACGAACTGCAAGAAGTGCGACCAATCGAATTGCAGGTAGTAGGAGCGCAACTGCAAGAAGAAGGTATTACCAGTCTAGCACAATACCAGCAATTGGGGGACAATCCTAAAGCGGAATTAGTGAAACGATCGCTCGAAAGAGTTATCTCTGACTGTGGCCTGGTTAACGAAGACGCAGCTTGGAAAATCTTGTTTTCCTTGACAGATGAAAGAGGCGTTCGCCTGATAAAAACCAAACACGAACTCTCGTTAGTTACAGGCCCGCAGCCAGCCGATGCCCGGGAAACTGAATTATCGGCCAGCAGAAACAGAATTTCCCTACAGCGACAGTTCGCAAAAGACCCTGAAAGCCGACAAAAGAAAACCGACAACCTCGACTTAATTTTAGACATTTTAGTTGGTCACGGTTTGCTATTTCTGCTACGGGAAGCGCCCGAAGACCGCTATCAATTGGTACACGACTATTTAGTGCGACCAATCCGCCAAAGATTCGGCTTAGAAGCCAGACTCCACAAAGCAGAAGCAGACAAAAAAATGAGTCAAGCACAGCTCTACCGAGCCAATACTTTTCTCAAACAACTGCTGGGAGTAGCAGTGATCGGCGTCATGCTGCTAACCAGTTCCACCATCGCCGCCGTAAATTTTTGGTGGCGGGCAGTTGGTCAAAAACAGCTAGCTGTCGCTCAAACTCAGCGAGCTGAAATCAGTACCCTGACAGCAGCTTCTGAAGCACTTTATTTCTCAAACAACAAATTTGACGCCATGATGGAAAGTTTGAGAGCTGGTAAAAAGTGGAAACAGATCGAACACTCCCAACAAATGTATACTCTCAAAGATACCGAAATTCTGATTTCTGCCGCGCTCCAGCAGGCAGTTTATGGAGTCAAAGAACGCAACCGCTTGGAAGGACACGGCGATGTAGTTTGGGGCCTTAGCTTCAGTCCAGACGGCGAAACAATAGCTTCTTCCAGTGTAGATAAAACCGTCAAACTTTGGCGGCGCGACGGCAGTTTGTTGGCAACTTTCAAAGACCACACTAACAGCGTCTCCTGTGTCGCGTTCAGTCCCGACAACAAAACCATAGCCTCGGCAAGTTTAGATAAAACTGTCAAAATTTGGCAAACTGACGGCAGTTTGTTAGCTACTTTCAAAGGTCATACTAATAGCGTTACCAGCGTTGCTTTTAGTTCTGACGGTCAAACGATCGCCAGTGGATCTACAGATAAAACTATCAAACTTTGGAAAACCGACGGCACGCTGCTGCGAACGATCGAACAATTTGCTCCCGTAAATTGGCTAAGCTTCAGCCGCGACGGCAAAATAATTGCTGTGGCGAGCGATGACGGTACTGTGAAACTGTGGAGTTCTGACGGCCGGTTAATCGCTAATTTATGGCACAGCGAAAACAGACAACCCTCGAAAATTTACACCGTCAGTTTTTCCCCCGATGGTGAAATGATCGCCAGTGCGGGTGAAGATAAAACGGTGAAAATCTGGAGCATCGCTGCACTCAAACGCCCACCAACAGAAAATTCCACACAAGCCAAAAAAGGTGAACTGCTAACAACTTTGCGGGGACACAGCAAGTGGGTATTTGGTGTCAGTTTCTCTCCCGACGGTCAAACACTTGCTTCTGGAAGTGCAGACGGGACTGTCAAACTCTGGAGTCTTGCTGGTGTTGGCGACAAACGCCCAACCGATGCTAGCAACATTAAACCAGAGAGTCGCCTACTGAGAACTTTTGAGGGACACGCCGATCGAGTTACTCAGGTGAGTTTTAGCCCGGAAGGCAAAACCTTGGCTTCGGCAAGTTTTGACAAAACTATCAGGCTGTGGCGACTCGATGACGTGCCGCTCAAAACTCTCGACGGACACCAAAACCGGGTGCAAGGCGTTACTTTTAGCCCCGACGGCCAAAGGCTGGCTTCTGCTTCTACGGACAACACTATCAAACTCTGGAGCCGCACGGGGGTTTTGCTGGAAACCTTGGAAGGACACACTCAGAGAGTCGCCAGCGTCAGTTTCAGCCCCGACGGCCAGCTACTTGCTTCTGGGAGTTACGACAAAACGGTGAAGGTATGGAGTTTGAGAGAAGATGGCATGAATAATATTCTCCCTTGTCCTTCGGCTCCGCTATTCCCGTGTTCGCCTTCTGTGCTGTTCACTCTCGACGGCCACGCCGACAGCGTGATGAGCGTGAGTTTTAGCCCCGACAGCGAGGTTCTGGCTTCGGCTAGCAAGGATAAGACTGTGAAACTCTGGACTAGAAACGGCAGGTTGATTAAGACTTTGACGGGACACACAGGCTGGGTGACTGGGGTGACTTTCAGTCCCGACGGCTCGATGCTGGCTTCTGCAAGCGATGATGGTACTCTCAAACTCTGGAATCGCGACGGTCGTTTGCTAAGAACTTTTGAAGGAGCTCACAACAGTTTTGTGTTGGGGGTTGCTTTTAGCCCTGATGGCAAAATGCTGGCTTCGGCTGGTTACGACAATTCGGTGAAATTGTGGAAGGTAGATGGGACTTTGGTGGCGACGCTGCTGAAGGGTTCTAGCGACAGCGTGACTAGCGTTGCTTTTAGCCCGGATGGTTTGTTGGTTGCTTCGGGCAGTTACGATCATAAGGTGAAACTGTGGAGCCGCAGCGGGACTTTGCTGAAAACTTTGACGGGTCACAAGGATAGCGTGATGAGTGTGAATTTTAGCCCGGATGGGAAGGTTCTCGCTTCTGCGGGCCGGGATAATCGGGTGATTTTGTGGAATTTGGATCTTGACGATTTGCTGGTGAGGGGCTGTGACTGGGTGGGGGATTATCTGAGAACTAATCCTAATGTGAGCGATCGCGATCGGCGTCTCTGTGAGGGGGTTGGGGCAAAACCAAATCGATTTTAGACTTTCGATTTTAGATTTTAGATTGGGGGATTCAGTCGATTTTAGATGTTACTCACCCCCTTGAGGAGCTTGATCGCTAATTCCTCCCCCCTTCCCCCTCTCTCCCTCCACCCCCTCCGCCTCCCCCTTTCTCAAAAACTATTTTTTCTTTCCCCTTGCTCTCGGCTTCCTGTAAAGTAAATAATTGTAAAGAAAAATGAGTTTTCTCTTATCCTTTGGTTAAGACCGCCAGCTAGCATTCACAATTAAGACCCGGATTATAAGTTCCTATGTCACAGCTTTTCCCGCGAAAATTTCTAGCCTCTGTTGCCGCATTTTTTCTGGCTTTGTCCGTGTGGACGATCGCACCTGCGGCCCACGCTTTCAATAATCCCGATTTGTTGCCGTCAACTCAGACGCCGATCATTGACTTAGCTAAAGCGCTTACGGATATTGAAGAAGAAAATTTGGCAAAAAATTTAAAGGCATTTGAAGCCGAAACCGGCTGGAAATTGCGAGTGCTGACTCAGTACGATCGCACGCCCGGTTTGGCTGTCAAAAGCTATTGGGGGCTAGATGACAAGAGTGTGTTATTAGTTGCTGACCCCCGAGGGGGCAATTTGCTCAATTTTAATGTGGGCGACTCGCTGTATCCCCTGCTGCCACGCACTTTTTGGGTGGAACTGCAAACCCGCTACGGTAATCAATTTTTTGTGCGGGACAATGGCGAAGATCGAGCGATTATTGAATCTTTGGAGTCTATAGAAGGCTGTTTGCGTCAAGGCGGATGCCGCGTGGTTCCCGGTTTGCCGAGGGAACAGTGGGTTCTGACGTTAATTACGTCGGTGGTTGGCGGCGTCATCTGCGGGTTTGCGGCTCAGCCTCGGAAGCCGGGACAGGTTGTGGCTTGGCAGTGGGCTCTGATTTTTTCGCCGCTGTGGGGCATTCTGTTTTTCGCTTTCGGACTTGGGCCGGTGGTGACTCGGACTTCTGACTGGTTGCCTGTGGTTCGGAATGTGTCCGGTTTTGCGATCGGAGTTTTGGTGGCATTCCTGACTCCGGTGTTGGGCAAATCTTCGTCGTCGTCGGAAACTTAGTCATTTGTTGGCAGTTGTCAGTTGGCAGTTGCCAGTTGGCAGTTGCCAGTCAACAGTCAACAGTCAACAGTCAACAGTCAACAAATGACTAAAAGCTGGTAAGCTGATACCTGACAACTCACAGGCGACAGCTATCCAACAAATGGAATGGCACGTAAGCGATGCCCAGAGTCTGGGATTAATCGATAACGAAATTGGCGACCACGGTTTTTCAGCGGCGGAGTACGAAATAGTCCGCCGCGTGATTTATGCGACTGCTGATTTTGAGTACAAGTCTTTAATTAGTTTTTCCGATCAGGCTTTGCAGGCTGGGGCGGCTGCTTTGGCTGCCCGGACTACGATCGTGGTAGATGTGCCAATGGTGCAGGTGGGCATTACGCCCTTGATCCAAAGTACGTTTGCGAATCCGGTTTACTGTTCGATGGAGGCTTTGACGCGCCCCCAAAAGGAAAGGACGCGGGCGGCTTGGGGGATTGAAACTTTGGCAAGACGCTATCCTGAAGGGATTTTTGTGGTGGGCCAGGCTCAAACTGCTTTGTCGGCGATCGTAGATTTGATTGAATCTGAGGAAATTCGACCGGCTTTGGTAATTGGGACGCCTTCTGGGTTTGTGGGGGTTGACGTGGCTAAGTCGCGGCTGCATGATTCGATGATTCCTCACATTCGGATTGAGGGCCGCAAGGGTTCTGCGGTGGTAGCTGTGGCTATTGTTAACGGGCTGGTGGATTTGGCTTGGCAAGCTTACGGCCAGGAGGGGAACAGTTGATCGAGAAGTCAGCAGTCATTAGTCATTAGTTATTAGTCAGTAGTCATTCTATCTGTGAGATCATTTCCGGTTGCATCGGAATTATTAGCCAAAATTAGGAGACGGCAGTGCCGTTTCCCTACAATATTATTTTCGATAGGGAAACGGCACTGCCGTCTCCTCGCTTCTCATTCCGTTATTATCGGAATTGATATGAGCTCCGAGAAACCGGGTTTTTCACCTTAATTTGCGACTACAACCAAGTATCTCCCAAAAACCCGGTTTCTGCCCACGCACCCGTGCATAAGTCCCAGATTAATAATCAGCGGACGATCGCCTTTTTGTGCTTCTATTGTCATTATCTCGCTCTCGGTCTTTTTTCCTACCTTTTTTAATTTGCTGGCTCATCTCGACAAACAAATCCCTACGCAGATAAGGATAGTCGCTCACCCACACGTCACGGCTGGGAATATAAATATCTGAAACTTTGGCAATTCTGCCTAAATCTTCTTGATTTGACATGATTAACATTAAAGCAGCTTGGCCGGGGACAATTCCTTGGTGTTCTTTCCGCAAGGGAACTCGAAGTGTAGTGGTAAATCCGGTTTTGTCGCCAACTTCTAAGTTGATGCGCGGTTCTAGGTTGTCAATTATTACGAGTTGTCCTTTTTGATTGACTGTTTCTTCTTGACTTGTGACTTCATCTGTGATGTAAATATCCAAAACTCGTCCTTGCCAAAAACCGCAGTATTGATATTTGCGGCATTCTGCATTCCGCAAACTCGCCCACAAAATCGGCCCCCACAGCCAGTACAAACCAGCTATCAATCCGGTGATTAAAACTAGCGGCCCGATATCGGAACCGACGAAGCTGTAGACAACCAGCACGAGAATTACGATAACCGCAGAGATTAACATTCTCCTCAAGAAATCGGGCGGTTTCCCCCAGCAATATTTGTATTGGACTCCCGTGGCGACGGCGGGAATTAGTTCTTGAAAGGTTTGGCGGGTTAAGGGAATTAGCATAGGAAGTTGGGCAACAGATTTTGTAACTGATACAACGGATGTCTGTTTGGCAGCGGATTATATAAGGGTTTTAACGGATTGATGTTGAAGTCATAAATCAGAAGTTAGAAGTCAGAAGTTAGATTAATTCCATATTACCAATGACTGTTGACTGTTGACTGTTGACTGTTGACTAATGACTAATGACTAATGACTAATGGCTAATGACTACAATATCTTTTCCAGGCCGTAAACGAGCGATCGCAGTTCAATGACTTTGCGTATAGACAGCAAGACTCCTGGCATATAACAAGCTCGATCGCTCGTATCGTGTCGTAAAGTATAAACTTGACCGGCGCCGCCAAAAATTACCTCTTGGTGGGCAATTAAACCGGGTAAACGGATGCTGTGAATGCGAATCCCTTCATCCGCCACAGAACCTCGAGCTCCGGCTAATTTTTCGGTTTCCTCAACTTCTGGCGGATTGAAAGTTTTTCCCATTTCTGCTAACATTTGGGCAGTTTGAATTGCCGTACCGCTGGGGGCGTCGGCTTTTTGATTGTGGTGCAGCTCGATAATTTCTACGTGTTCAAAATACTGAGATGCCGTGACGGCGGCTTGTTGGAGCAAAACCATGCCGATCGAGAAATTGGGTATTATCAAACACCCAGTGCTAGCTTTATCAGCGAATTCAGCTAATTTTTCAATTTGCTTGCTGCTCAATCCCGTAGTGCCGACTACCGGGCGAATGCCGTAAGCTATCGCCGATCGCACGTTTTCATAAACTGACGAAGGGTGCGTAAAATCTACCATCACCCCTAACTGCTTTTCCTGAGCTGCTAATACCAGCATTCCTTGCAAGTCGTCAGTGATGGGAACTTCTAACGGGCCGCATCCGGCTAATTCGCCGGCATCGGCGTTGAGGCACTCAGGAGAGCGGTCTACAGCCCCAAATAAGGTCAGGTCACTAGCATGGGCGATCGCCTTAATTACTTCGCGGCCCATTTTGCCTGCAGCACCGTTAACAATCACCGGAATCGGAAGTTGATTCGCCATAATCTCAAAAATATCCTGAAAGTTCGATCGACTAAATTTTAACGCTTGTGCGAATTTGGGGAAACAAGGAATGAAAGACAGGATTTGTCGGCAAATCTTCAAAAACCCGGTTCCCATTCGAGAAATACTTGGCCAAATCGAGTAATTAGCTTAAAGAAACTCGGTTGTGGCACAAGTTCTGAAAAAATTACAATCAATCTCATATTAAGCTCAATTCTGTAAGAACAGACTTGTGCAAAGCTAATTTGCACCGACATATTTTTTCTGTGACTGCCAAATTTTCTCGAAATCTTCGATATGTCATGTCTGTGGCAACTAGCCTCAACCTGAGTTCTCAAAACCGACGGGTCAGGATTTTGCCTGCAATGCTTGCGGGCGCGACTGTAACGCTGCTGAATATGGGAGTTCGGGAGTTGGGAGGCCTGCAAAGCTTGGAATTGGCGAGTTTTGATTCGTTAGTGCGCTTGCAGCCAGATTCGGGGCCCGATCCGCGACTGCTGGTAGTGGGAATTTCGGAGGCCGATATTCAAGCTTTGGGGAGATTTCCGATTTCCGACGGTGCGATCGCTCAAACCTTGGCAAAATTGCAAAAGTATCAGCCAAAAGTCATCGGTTTGGATTTGTACCGGGATTTGCCTCAAGCGCCGGGACACGAAAAATTGCTGGCCGGGCTGAAAGCACCGAATGTGGTGGCGATCAACCAATTGAGCGATTCAGAAAGTCCGGGAGTGCCTGCGCCTCCGGGGATACCGCCCGATCGAGTTGGTTTTAACGACTTCGTGCTCGATCCTGATGGCGTTGTACGCCGCAATTTGCTCTCAGTCTCGCAACCAGACAAAAAGATTGCATTATCGTTTTCTTTGCAAGTGGCTTTGCTGTATCTCAAAGACAGAGTACAGCAGAAAAATAGCGCTGTTCATCCCCACCAAATCAACTGGGGAAAGGCAGAATTTGTGCCTTTAACTTCTGACAGTGGCGGCTATGCAAATCTCGACGCCAAAGGCTACCAAATTCTGCTCAAATACCGTTCTGGTAAGGAGGTGGCGCGACAAGTCAGTATCAGGCAGGTATTGAAGGGAGAAATTGACCCAAGCTGGGTTAAGGACAAGATTGTGTTGATCGGGACGACGGCACCGAGTACCAGAGATTTGTTTTTGACGCCTTACAGCCCGGTTAAAAAGCAAAGTCCGAAAATGCCGGGGGTGTTGCTGCACGCGCAAATGCTCAGCCAAATATTGAGTGCGGTTTTGGATGGACGATCGCTGTTTTGGGTGTGGCCGGAATGGGCGGAAATTTTGTGGAACGGTTCTTGGGCGATGGTTGGCGGGGTTTTGGCTTGGCGGATTCAGCATCCTGCGAGGGCGGGATTGGCTGGGGGTGCGGGATTGATGGGTTTGTTGGGGATTACTTATGGGATTTTTATTGGGGGTGGGTGGGTACCGTTAGTGTCGCCGACTTTGGGTTTGGTGGTGACTGGTTTGGGTGTCAGTGCTTACAGGAAGCTTTACGATGCTTTTCACGATTCTCTAACGGGTTTGCCCAACAGGGATTTGTTCGTGGATTGCTTGGGGCAGGCGATCGCCAATACTAGGGGCCGGCGCAGCTATCAGTTTGCGGTACTGTTTCTAGATTTAGACAGGTTTAAGGTGATTAATGATTCTTTGGGTCATTTGGTGGGGGATGAACTGCTGATGGCGGTGGTGCTGCGGTTGAGGGCGATTATTGGCTCCGGGGATACTGTGGCGCGGGTGGGGGGTGATGATTTTGCGATTTTGGTGAGGAATGTTGATGTTGAAAGTGCCGTGGATTTGGCCACTCGAATTCACCAAGCTTTAATTGTACCTTTTGAGTTGAAGGGGCAGGAGGTGTTTGTGACTGCGAGCATCGGGATTGCCCTGGGGGGCGAACCCGCTGCTACTGTCAGGGAACAGCCGGAACACTTGCTGCGGGACGCCCACACGGCGATGTACCGGGCGAAGGCTTTGGGAACGGGAAGGTATCAGGTGTTTAATGCTTCGATGCACGCTTTGGCGGTGGAGAGGTTGCAGTTGGAGACGGATTTGCGGATGGCCCTCAAGCGTCGGGAGTTTTTACTGCACTACCAGCCGTTTGTATCTTTGGCAAGCGGGAGGATTATTGGGTTTGAGGCTTTGGTACGCTGGCAACACCCGCTGCGGGGTTTGATTCCACCGGTGAAGTTTATTCCGGTGGCTGAGGAAACGGGGGCAATTGTGCCGCTGGGTGAGTGGGTGCTGGAGGAGGCTTGCCGGCAGTTGCGGCTGTGGGAGGAAATGTTTGGTTTCGATCGAGCTTTGATTATGAGTGTAAATTTATCTGGGAAGCAGTTTGCTCAGCCGGATTTGGTCGATCGCATTCAGGTGATTTTGCAAACAACGGGTTTGAGTGCCGAGAGTTTGAAGTTGGAGATTACTGAGAGTGTGGTGATGGATGATGTGGAGTCGGCGATCGCGGTTTTGAAGCAGATGAAAGGGTTAAATGTCAAGTTGGGAATTGATGATTTTGGCACTGGTTATTCGTCGTTGAGTTATTTGAGTCGGTTTCCTACGGATACTTTGAAGGTTGATAAGTCGTTTGTGGGGCGAATGGAGATCGAAAGCGAGGGGGAGAATGTGGCGATCGTGCGGACGATTGTGGCGCTGGCTCACGCTTTGGGTATGGATGTGATTGCTGAGGGTGTGGAGACGGCGGCACAATTAGCTAGGTTGAGGGCGATCGGCTGCGAATACGGTCAGGGTTATTTTTTTGCTAAGCCGTTACCGAGTGAGGCTGCGACTGCTTTGATGGCTTCTGAGCCGCAGTGGTAGTCATTAGTTATTTAAGGAGATGGTGGAGGAAGCGAATCCATATTAGACCTCTTGCAAAAAAAATCTATGCTATAATAGAAAGTTTTCAATTTAATCCCCCTAGAGCTAACTCATAATTATAAATTGCTGATAACAAATTACAACGCAGACCATAACGGCGGCGACGATTCCGATAACGACTCGACAAGATTTTAAAAATTTTCAGACTCCGGTTAACGTGTTCAATAACAATTCTTTCTTGTGCTAGAGCTCGATTGTAGTCTTTTTCTAAGAGAGAAAGTTCCCCATTTTTAGGTTTCTTTCTAGGAATATAACTATTGGAATGATAATCTTTTATGCCTTGATACCCACTATCTTGTAAGCTATCTGTTTCGGGATGAAAATGGATTTTACTTTTTTTAAACAAGCTAAAATCGTGGCAATGTCCTTGTCCAAAAGCAGTGCAAATAATTGCTCCTGTCTCTTGATTAATGACCAATTGAGTTTTGAGGGTATGACATTTCTTCTTGCCTGAATAATATTTCTTCTGTTTTTTTTTGGGTCGTTCAATAGCTGTTTCTGTGACATCGATCGCCACGACTGCTGGATAATCAGAGTTTTTGAGTAATGCTTTTTTCCCAGGAAGACGGAATTTTCCAGTTTTCATTAAAGTTGATTCGATGTCAATTACAATTCGGCTTCGGGTTGATTCAGATACTCCCCAATTTGTCGCAATATGAAAATATGTTCGATATTCTCGCCAATATTCCAATGCAACTAAGATCTGTTCTTCAAGAGTTAGGATAGTCCCACGCCCTCTTCTGTCTTTATGATTTTCTGACCTGAATTCTTCCAAGGCTTTAACCATTACTTTTAAAGTTTCAATTTTGACACCAAATCTACGTTTAAATTGATGAGATGTCAAATTTAGATAAGATTGATTTTTCATGATTTATTGATTGTGCAACAACCAATATAAGTTTCTAGTATCTTATCCTGTTTCTAGCAAGGCAAGAGTAAAAATAAGTTAAGAGTTGGGATTCAATCCAGTAAAGCAAAACTTTCCATTATACTCCCTTCCCGCTAGAAGACTATAGAATGAGATTATAGATATGTTGAATCGTGTTGGCAATTTGGATGGGAGTCT